>JAFDWA010000610.1 GCA_018268735.1 Actinomycetota bacterium
ACGAACATCAGGAACGTCGACACGAGCACGACGGCAGGAGCGAGGCCGAAGATCAACTTGTCGGCGTCGCGGGTCTGGACGTCCTCCTTCTGCAGCCACTTGCCGACCTCGGCGAGGAGCTGCAGCGAGCCGTAGGGACCGGCTTCCATCGGGCCCAGCCGGCTCTGCATGAACGACACGAACTTGAACAGGTACAGGTAGACGACGCCGCCGGTGAGCAGCAGGATCGCAGTGACCCCGAGCAGCAGGCGGATCGTGGTCTGCTGCCAGTACGCGAGCTCGAACGCGCTGATCACCGCGGTCACCGGTCGATGTCCCCGAGGATGAAGTACAGCGACGCGAGGATCGTGATGATGTCGGGGACGTAGACGCCGCGGAGCAGCCACGGCGTGATCGACACGTTGTTGAAGCTCGCGGAGCGGATCTTGACCCGGAACGGAGTCAGGTCGCCCTGGCTGACGACGTAGTAGCCCATCTCGCCGAGCGGGTTCTCGGTCGAGACCCACGCCTCACCGGCGGGCACCTTGATGATGCGAGGCACCTTCGACATGATCGGCCCGGCCGGAAGCCCGTCGCAGAGCTGGTCGATCATCTTCGACGCCTCCCGGACCTCCTGGAGGCGCACCCAGAACCGGGCGAAGCTGTCCCCGTCGGGATGCGTCCAGACCTTCCAGTCGAGCTCCGGGTAGGCGAGGCCCACGCAGTTGTCGCGGCGGAGGTCCCAGTCGACGCCCGACGCGCGGAGGTTCGCGCCCGACAGCCCGTACTGCAGCGCGACGTCGGGGGGGATGACGCCGATGCCGCGGGTGCGCTCCTCGAAGATCTCGGCCCCCATGAGGAGGTCCTCCATCTCGTCGCAGAAGGTGCGCACCCGGTCCATCACGTCCTTGGTCTCCGCGATCCAACCCTTGGGCAGGTCGTCGCGCAGGCCGCCGATGCGGTCGAAGTTCGGGTGGAACCGGCCGCCGGTGACCGCCTCGATCTGGTTGAGCACGAACTCGCGGTCGCGGAACGCGAAGAAGACCGGCGTCACCGCACCGAGCTGCACGCCCATGTCGCCGAGGAACAGGATCAGATGCGCGACCCGCGACATCTCGAACAGGATCGTGCGGATCCACGTCGCGCGAGCGGGTGCTTCGACCTCCATGAGGTGCTCGGCCGCGAGGATGAACGGGACCTCGTTCGCGAAGCTGCCGAGCCAGTCAATGCGGTTGATCAGCGCCGTGTTCTGCAGGTAGGTGCGGACCTCGGTCAGCTTCTCGTAGCCACGGTGCATGTAACCGGCAACGGGCTCCGCGGCGACGACCTGCTCGCCGTCGAGGCGCGCGACGATGCGCAGCGTGCCGTGGGTGGCGGGGTGCTG
>JAFDWA010000611.1 GCA_018268735.1 Actinomycetota bacterium
TGCGGATCGCCGCTCCGAGGTCGTCCGCGTGGCGGAGCCGCTGGTACACCTCCTCGATCCGGTGCGTGTCGAGGTGACCGGACGCGACGCGGTGCAGCTGCGCCGACATGTCGTCGGACCACGCCCCGCCGTCCGCCGGCTCGGCGCCGAACGCCTCGGCGAGCGCGACGTGCAGCCGGGCGACGTCCTCGCCCAGCCGGTGAGCCTCCGCGGCGAAGTCCAGCTTGCAGTCACGCGGCGCCCGACGACGGTTGAACATCTCGCGCAGCGACGCCGTGGCGAGCTCGACCCCGTCGCCACGGCTGCGCTCGAACCGGCGCGTCACCGCGAAGTCGGTGTTGTTGCGTCGCCACACCGCGACCGGGACCGGCACCCCGCCGAACCCGACGCGGCCGAGGGCCTCGGTCACCTCCACATCGGGGTTCGGGCCCGGCTGCACCCGCCGGAAGACCTTGACGATCCACCGCTCGTCGAGCACCAGCGAGGTGTTCGACTGCTCCCCGGGCTGGGCCCGAACCGTGGACATCTCGACGCCCGGCGCCACCATCGAGCAGAACCGGAGTGCCAGCTCCTCATCGGCGAGCGCGTCGAAGAGGTGCGCCTCGCCCCGCGGCGTGGCCATGCGGCCGACGTGCGCGACGTCGGGCAGCTCGTCGGGGCGCACCGATGCAGCACCGAGGGGCACCTGGTACCACGACGGTTCGCCGAGCCCGTCGTGGCCGCGCACCTCCGCCAGCACCCACAGGAGGCTCGGCCAGCCGTCGAGGAGCGTGTCCACGCGACGGATCCGCACCAGCGGGCGATCGACCGCGGCGAACCAGCGCTGGCCGGCGAGGAACGGCGGCAGCAGGCGGGCGAGCTCGGCGGAGAAGGTCGATGCGTCGATGCCCCCGTTTCTACCCGCTGGACACCCGTCGCTCAGAACGGAGCGACCCGCGCTTCGATCCCCGCCCTACTGAGCGACGCCCAAGGAGGTACGGTGTGGCCGCAATGGACGTGGCGGCGCCCGACGTGCCTGGGACAGCGACGCCCCGAACTGCCGGGGTCCCGACCCTCGTGGCCGCTCCGTTCGGCTACTCCCCCGCGCTCGACGGGCTCCGAGCCGTCGCAGTCGCCGCCGTGCTGCTCTTCCACGGTGGGCTCGCCCAGGCGTCCGGCGGATTCCTCGGCGTCTCGGTCTTCTTCACCCTCTCCGGCTTCCTCATCGCGTCGATCGTGCTGCGCGAGTGGGCACGCAGCTCGACGATCGACCTCCGCGGATTCTGGTCGCGACGGTTCCGACGGCTGCTCGCCGCCTCGTGGCTGACGATCGGGCTGGTGCTGGTCATGGGGATGGCGGGCATCTGGGACGACAGCCCGCTG
>JAFDWA010000612.1 GCA_018268735.1 Actinomycetota bacterium
CGCGAACCGGAGCTGACCTGGTCGAAATCGATTCAGCTATCGGGAGGGGCTGAAGAGCCAGAAGCGGTCGTCGTCGCCTTCGAGCGCGCTCGCCCGATATTCGTCAGCACCGAAGCTCGCGACCCAGCGGACCTCGTCCACATGCATGTCTCCGGCCGCCAGCCGTGCCGCGGCGTCTCGGCCATACATGCGGACGTGGTCGATCTGCCCGAAGCGTCTGAGGCGTTCCTCCGGGCTGGCGGCAAGGTCCTCGTCGGTCAGCGCCGAGTCCGGGTTCCATGGAACGACCACGACCGCTGCTCCGTCATCGGTCAACACGCGCGAGATCTCACGGACTGCTGCGACGTCGTCATCGACGTGTTCGAGCACGTGGAAGCACACGACCAGGTCGAACGAACCAGTCGGGAACGGCAGCGAACACAGGTCACCACGAACCAGCGACATCGACGACATGAGGTCGACGCTCGCGTACTCATAGCCGAGCTGGCGCGCAGCTGGGGCGAGCAGCCCGAGCGGTGCGACCTCGAGCAATCGCGCTCCGGATCGAGTCGGTGGGTGATCACGCAGCCAGATCTGCAGCGCCCGATCCCGCTCGCTCGAGAGGCACTGCGGGCACAATCGATTCATTCTCCGAGGCTTGCGAGACGCACCGAAGCAGACGCCGTGCCACCCGCAGATCGGACACTCGACACGTCGGCCGACACCGAGCAGCCGACGATGCAACGAGCGCTCCCAACGGGCCGCACGCCGGTCGATCGCCGACACGGCCCGCTGGGCGACCGCCGACTGCCTGCCGGTGGTCGCCGTCGCGACTCCAGTACCCACTCGCAGCACCCCCACATCATCGCCCCGGATCGGAGCACGTACCCCACGAAGTGTACCGAGCGGTGCCCTCATCACCCCCGGAGTGCCGGCGCAACACGCTCGCTCAGAACAGCGGCAACGACTCAACTGAACGTCGCAGCGATGTCAGCTCGGAGCACCCTTGATGCGCGACAGCCGGAGAGCATCACGGTAGAACTCGTTGTCGCGCTGCAGCGCCTCACGCTCGCCGAATGCCTGCAGCTTCCCGTCGCGCAGCACCATGATGCGGTTGCAGGTGTTGAGCGTGGACAGGCGATGTGCGATGACGAACAAGGTCATCGACTCCTTCAGCTGCTCCAACGTCTCGTGCACCAGCGACTCAGACCGCATGTCGAGCGCGCTCGTCGGTTCGTCGAGCACGAGCATCGACGGCGTGCGCACCAACGCCCGGGCGATGGCGATCCGCTGGCGCTGGCCACCCGACAGCGCCCCACCACGACTGCCCAACACCGTCTCGTACCCGTTCGGCATCGCCATGATCTCGTCGTGGACGTG
>JAFDWA010000613.1 GCA_018268735.1 Actinomycetota bacterium
GACCCCTCGGGCGACGATCGATCCCGACGTAGCCGACGTGGTCGATCACGCTGCGATACGGGGAATCACCGCTGCCGACGTCGACGAGGAGCTCCGCCGTCACAGTGGGAGCGGCTCGGGTGATGACCGCCGCTATGAGCACCGTGGAGAACACCGAGCCCGACGCCACGAACCGGTCGGAGAGGACGTCACCTCCACGCCTTTGCACGCTGTCGATGCTACCGGCGGGACCCCCGGATCCAACGGCGTCGCGAGGTCACCGACGAGGACGTGCTAGTGCGACGAATCGGACCGAATCGAGGCGAGGAAGGTGAGGACGTTCGAAACGGTCACGTTCGCACGGCGGAGCCCAAAGCCGCCCAGCGTCGCCACTACCTCCATCGGGCAGTCGAACAGCCGGTCGTAACCGACGGGCTCGACCTCAGGTAGACACTCGGCATAGGTGGTGGGTATCCGAGCCAGGTACGCGCTACCCGCTTTCCTGATGCGATAGCGCTTGAGATACTCGTAGTCGACCCTGTCGATGACCCCACGAGCTCCCCGCGGTGGTACGGCCGGGGCGCCGTCGACGAACGATGTGGCTACCTCAGGCAGCATCAAGTGCGTCAACGAGTCACCCCGATGGAAGTGGAAGCCCTTCCAAGCGGGAGCCGCGATGCCCATCAGGTGGGCGTCCACGTCGCCGCACAGATACACGAGGTTGACCGAGAAGGACAGTTCGTCGTAGTAGGCCTGTGCCCAACGCTGCCCGACGTTCATGTAGAAGATCCAGTTCGCAAGTTGCTTGCGGGTCGACAGCTCGACGTACTCCCGCTGATAGCTGATCTGTGCTTCGAGATATGCCACCAGCTCCTCTCGTCGGGTCAAGGTCTTGATCGCTGGTTGAACTGACGGCACGACGCCGTTGCCGAAGAAGCCCCAGTTGAGGAGCCGCTGCCAATAGGGGGTCCTCGGATCGGGCACCTTCCACGCCGTGTTCATCATGTTCTTCATCAGCGAGTCAGCCATCTGCCCGTTGTGGAACCATTCCTGTGGTGACAGGCACTGACGCAGCCGGCCGTACTGCGCGACCCCATGCCATATCTGGGCATCACTCAGGAGCGTGAACTCGTACGGGGTGCGCGCCGCATCGTCGTCCCCGAACTCCCCGATGGTGTCCACGCGGAGATCGAGCTCAGCGGCGATCCGATCCACAGTCGTCGACTCCTTGTCGGCGAACCGCACGACACGCAGATCGACCCCGGCACGGCGGAGCACACCGAGCACGAATCGGCTGTCATGACCACCGGTCAGACCGATCGTGTGTGGAACGTCGGTCGGAACCAAGCTCACCAAGCGATCGAGCAACGCCGCCTCAT
>JAFDWA010000614.1 GCA_018268735.1 Actinomycetota bacterium
GCGAGGTCGTCGATGCCATCGAGGATGCCCTGCAGGTCGGCGAGACCCGAACGCCCGCCCGGGACGTCGACCTGCGTGACATCACCGGTGACGACGGCCTTCGAGCCGAAGCCCAAGCGGGTCAGGAACATCTTCATCTGCTCCGGTGAGGTGTTCTGCGCCTCGTCGAGGATGATGAAGCTGCTGTTGAGCGTCCGGCCCCGCATGAACGCGAGGGGTGCCACCTCGACCGAACCCCGCTCCAGGAGCTTCTGCGCCGCGTCGGTGCCGACCATGTCGTGCAGCGCGTCGTACAGGGGTCGCAGGTAGGGGTCGACCTTCGCCATCAGGTCGCCGGGCAGGAACCCGAGCCGCTCACCGGCCTCGACCGCGGGTCGGGTCAGCACGATCCGCTCGACCTCCTTGCGCTGCAAGGCCTGCACCGCCATCGCGACGGCGAGCCACGACTTGCCGGTTCCAGCGGGGCCGATCCCGAACGTCACGATGTTGCCCGCGATCGCGTCCACGTAGCGCTTCTGGCCGCTGGTGCGAGGTCGCACACGACCACCACGATGGGTCCGCAGCAGCTCGTGGGTGAGGACTTCGGAGGGTCGCTCGTCCGCGCGGACCATCTCGATCGTTCGCCTGACGACGTCGGCGCCGATGCGATGGCCCTGCTCGAGCACCAGGACGAGCTCCTCGAAGACGCGACCGACCCGTTCGGACTCGTCGCCGAGCACCGAGATCTCGTTGCCCCGCACGGTGATGACAGCCCCAGGGAACGCGTCCTCGACCACGTCGAGCAGCTCGTCACGTGGCCCGAGCAGATCGGTCATCAGGTGGTTGCCGGCGACGTGGACCACCGTCGGACCGGGATCCGGGCGTTCCTCGGTCGTCGTGCGCGCTGGTTCCATGAGCGGGCACAGTGTACCGGTGGCCCCGACGCCGGATCCGGGTGGATCGCACGAGACCCACGACGCTGTCGACGTTGCAGCGGCCGACCTCCGCATCGACGTGGAGATCGAGGCCCGCCGTCGGGAGCGTTGGATCCGCCACCGACTCGCGGAGTCCTCGACGCTCACGGGTGCCCTCGCTGCTGCGATCTCCCAGGACGTCGCGGTGCAGCTGCTGACCGGTGACCGCGTCACAGGGTTGCTGGTCTCGGTCGGCTCCGACGTGATCGAGGTGCAGCGGCGCCACGGTACGACGTGGGTGTCGATCGACGCGGTCACCGCCCTCGAGGTGGGTGCACCGCTGCCGGCAGCCGGGCCGGCGAGCGGCGGCGCCTCGATGGTCGAGGTGCTCTGCGATCTCGTCGAGCACCGGGTGGAGGTCAGCCTCACCCTTGCCGGTGGCACGTCGATCACCGGGGCGGTG
>JAFDWA010000615.1 GCA_018268735.1 Actinomycetota bacterium
TCCGCCTCCGCCTCGGTGCCGTCGACTTCGCGGCCTGGCGCGTCACCGGCACCCACCGCACCGTCATCTCACGATCCGGACACAACCGCGAACTCGTCGACGTCACCTGCCGTGAACTGTCCCTCACCGGCGCCATCATCCAACCCGGAGTCCCGGTCGGCACACTCCCCGCACGCCGCACCCGGCTCATGGGCTGGCCCGGACGCGCCTACACCGAAACCGGATCGTGGACCGCCGCGACCGTCATCGCAGTCCAGGGCTGGGCATCCGCGTTCTACACCGGCCAACCCGCCGGCTGGCTCGACGCCGCTGCCCTGTGGATCAGCGACAGCAGCGGCGACCACACCAACGCACCGCCATCCACCAACCGATGGTTCCGCCACACCATCACCCTCGCTTCACCCGTCGAGAACCTCATCGTCGACTTCGCCGGCGACAACCGGCTCACCGCCTGGTTCGACGACGAACGCATCGGCGACCAATACGACTACCGCGAATCACGGCGGATCGAACTCGGTCGCTGCACCGCCGGATCGCACCTGTTCGCCGGGTTCCTCGAGAACGCTCCGGATGACGGGCCACCCGGCGGCAACCCGACCGCCGCGATGTGGACATTCCGCGACGGCATCGACGGCCCGGTCATCGCCCGATCCGGGACCGCCGCGCACGTCCTGCCCTACACGTCACCACTGCCGGGCATGACCGACGGCGAGATCATGGCCAAGTTCGTCGCCGAGAACCCGTCGCTCGGATCGATCACCCCGACGTTCACCGCCACAGTCGACTCCGCTGGCACCGCGTGGCCGATCCTGACGGAACCGTTGGAGGTGACTGTCGGCGAGGACCTCGACACGTACCTTCGGAGCCGCTGTGACACTGCTGTCGACTGGCGGATCCGACCGGACGGCCACTTCGACATGTGGGTGAAAGGCGCACGCGGGTCAGCGTCGACACTCGGGTTGGTGCCGTGGCATTCCACGGCAGGGCTCGCGGACTCGTCGACAGTGAACGTCGGTGGCCTCGAATGGGAAGCCGACAGCGGCGACGGGTTCGATGCGTTGCTCGTCGCGTTCGATGACGGGTTCCTCGTCCGGCCCGGTTCGCCGCCGGCTGGTGCCCGGTATCGGTACTTGGAAGTGCCGGGTGGTCCGGCGAACGCTGCAGCGGTCGCGGACGGGCTCCTCGCCGCGTACGGCGCTGGCACGAACACCGCGACGATCGAGTTCGTTCCAGTCGACGAGTCGCAGTGGCCTGGCACAGCGTTCGGTGTGTGGGACACGGTGGCGGTCCCAAGCGCTGAGGATCCTGACGTGACCGCGGCGCAGCGTGTCCGGTCGGTGACGTTCGAGC
>JAFDWA010000616.1 GCA_018268735.1 Actinomycetota bacterium
GGGAGTTTCCTCACCGGGGCACAGTCCTTGTCCTTCGTCTCGTCGCTGAGGTCATCCCAGGGGACCAGATCCGGGTGGTCCGGACGTGTCCGGCTCTTGTGCTCGGCCCATCGATCGTGTTCACGTCGACCTGCGGCCCCCACCAAGTCCTCGTCGATCTCGCTGACCGCGCGTCCGTCCGCCTCATGGGACGCGACGAGCTCGTAGCCGATCATGCTCAGCAGCTCCGGGAATCCAAGGACCTGGGCCCTGCTCGGTGCCTTCTCGTCCGGGCTCAGATCGTCCCAGTCCTGATGTGTGTCACGCTCCGGATCGAAGCTGCCCTTTGCCCGCTCGGCGGCGACGTAGTCCTCGTGGACGCGTCGTGCGAGCATCTCGACGTGGTCTGGGTGGAGGTGCCTGAACGTGGGTATCGGTCTCATCGGTCGTTGGACGACGGCGATCCCCAGTTGGGCGAGACGACCCGGAAGTTGACGGACAGCAGCATCTTGACTGCTGATGTTCGTCGGAAGGAAGAACTCCCGTAGGCACCCTGAGGCCCGCTCGAGGGCGACGACTGCCTGCTCCCGGGCCAGCTGATGGAGGAGGTGGCGGACCTGTTGATCATCAAGGTCGAACGACGACGGTGCTGAGTCCGACGGCGCCGCGATCAGCTGAGCACAACGCTCGAGGAGTCCCTGCGGGGGGTGGGATCGGAGCTCGAACCCTCGGAGCCCGGCGGGGCCGAAGGACCCGAGCTCGTGATCGCAGCGGACCTCGGCGAATGCGAACTGGGCCGCGGCCGCCAACGCGTACTCAACGGCAACATCGGGATCGTCGTCGATCACGGCGATCCGCAGCCGGGCTCCGGCTCCGACACTGCGCTCCAAAGCCTGGAGATCCTCCGCGGTCGAGACGTCGCACCACGCCGTGGAGTACGACGGCACGTTCGTTCCCACGACCCAGAGGCGGCTGGGCTCCACCGCATCGGCGCGGTTGAACGGATCCCACAGCGCTTCGACCGCGCAATGGAGCGTGGTCGCGAAGGACCGTGACCCGCCGATGAGAACGCACTGTGGGGCGGACCCACCGTCCTCGGGCTCCGCAGCAAGAAAGGCCGCGACCGCTGCTGCCAGGTCGAACGACGTATCGATCACGTCGGCCCGGTCCGGTGGTGCGGCGATCACGGTGCGTCGGGCGAGCAGGATCGCGGTGTCCACGGCTTCCGTGTGATCAGAGATGGACACGAGGATTCGGGCCCTAGCGCTACGGCTGTCCGAAGGTGCTGCTGAGCGATAGCTCGTGACCGCGCTGAAGTCCTCCAGATTGCGGCTGTCATTGGGTGTGCACAGGAGGATCTCAGCAGCTCG
>JAFDWA010000617.1 GCA_018268735.1 Actinomycetota bacterium
AGGTCCTGGAGTCGGCGCTGTTCGGCAAGGACCACGACCAGGTGCACCGGAGGATCGACCGGGCGCTGATGGCCGCGTCGGACGATCTCACCGAGCGGATCCGGATGGCTGCAGCGTTGGGTGCCGTCGCCGCGTTCGACGACTTCGCGCCGACGCTGCTCACCTCGACGCCGCCGGAGGACCTTCGAAGAGAGCTGCGGGCAGCGGTGAGGGAGCTCCTCGCCCTCGACGAACGATGAGGTCGACGTCGATCTGTCGACGGCAGCGCGTGACGACCTGGTGACGGGACAGGTCCGCCCCGCTGCGGCGGAGCCGCTCCCGACGTGGCGTCGCTCAGCGGTCGAGGAGTCCGACGGCGCGTCCGATCAACCCTGACCGACCTGGGAGCAGGCGTGCGCTCAGGTCGATCAGATGTGCATCGGGGCCGACGACCACGCGGGCGCGGTCGCGTCGGATCCCGTCGACGATCCGGCGAGCCACCGTCGACGGTCTCGTCAGGAGGCGGCGGCCGAGTTCGTTCGACTGCTGGCTCGCCAGGCGCGCTGCCTGCGTTCCCCGAGCGGCGGAGATGATGTTCGTGTCGATCGCTCCCGGCATGACGACGGTGACGCCGATCGGCGTGCCGATCAACTCCGATCGCAGGCCCTCGGAGAACGATCGGACCGCCCCCTTGGTCATCGAGTAGATGACGTTCTGCGGGAACCCGAGAAGTCCCGCCATGCTCGACACGTTCACGATGTGGGCCTCGTCGGCCTCACGGAGCAATGGCAGGAACGCTCGACATCCGTGGACCACGCCCCACACGTTGATGTCGGTCATCCACTCCATGTCGGCGACAGCGACGTCGCAGCCGCGCACGGCGAGCGCCAGGCAGGTCGCTCGGCCGATCCCGCTGCCGCCGCCGGTCACGACGGCGACTCGGTCCTCGAAGTGCTTCACCGCGCTCCGTCCGGCATCGCCGATCGGCGGCGACGCACGTCGACGCAGGTGACCCCCGACGGCGCGGACCAGCCGCCCATGGCCAGCGCCTCACCGATCGCACGGTGGATGCCTCCGACGAGGGCCACATCTGCGATGTCGTCGGGGCACGTGAGCCGGACGAGGAGGTCGCCGTGGGTGACGGTGAGCACCTCGAGGACCTCTGCCTCGACCATCGTCGACAGGAGGGAACCGGGTGGAGGGATCGGTGTGGCATCGAGGTCGCTGCGATGGCACACCCAACGCAGGACGGCCGGTTCGGTCGTCCGCTCGACGTGGAGGATTCGCTCCGACTCGCTCATGACGTGAGTGCAGCGACGACGGTGTGGGCGATCAGCGCAGCGACGTAGGCGAACGCGAACATCGAACC
>JAFDWA010000618.1 GCA_018268735.1 Actinomycetota bacterium
CTCCTGGGCCGGCTCCTCGATGTCCTCCGCGACGGCTGGCTCCGCATCTGGCAGAAGGCGCCTCGCACTCCCGACGACAAGCGTGATACTCCGGGGCGCGAGGCGTTGCCACTCCTCGCTGCCGCCGCCACCGTCACCATCTGGTACCTCTTCCCGCTGGCCGACTCCCTGGACCTGAGCGCTTGGCGTTTCAACGGTGCACTCGCAGCGACGTGGGTCGTCATGTTCCTCGCCTTCCGTTGGCTCATGCGACGTGACCCCCCGAAACGCATCAGCTCGTTCCTCATCGCGACGCATCACCGAACTGGCCTCATCTGGTTCGAGCGCGGGGCCTTCGTGCTGCTCCTCCTCGGTTGGTTCCTGACCCTTGGGCGGGCGCAAGCCTCGGCGGCCCCGCTGATGCTGGCGCTCGGGTTCCTGGTGCTCATGGCGAGCGAGTACCGCGACCGTGGACTCACCGACGCGCTTCCGGAGCAAGTCACGCCCTTCGATCCAGGGACGCCCGGTGCCGGTCCAGACGAGGTCCGCGAACATGACGACGGCACCGAGCTGCGCTCGTTCCACTGGTCGGTCCCACGAGCCACGCGATCCGAAGCGCTCGACATCACCGTCGCGGTCGACCCCGAACGTGTGGCGTCCATGGCCTCCACGAACCCGAAACGTCCGATGGGCGACCCCTACCCCGACTGGACACCGTGGGTCATCACAGGATCAACAGCTGAGGTCATCCGCGCTGCCAACGAGATCCGGAAGCTCGCGAACAGCCACGGGTTCTCCCGGTTCGAGGAAGCCTCCGCAGTCCTCGGGTTCGCGCAGTCCGTCGACTACTCCTTCGACGTCGACAGCACCGGCGAGGAGGAGTACTGGCGGTATCCGATCGAGACGATCTACGAGCAGACCGGCGACTGCGAAGACTCCTCGATCCTCGCAGCGGCCGTGCTCCACGAACTCGGTCACGCTGTGCTCCCGCTCGTCACGCGCAACCACGCTGCGATCGGCATCTCAGCGCCAGACGGACTACCGGGAACCTTCATCGACCACGACGGCCACCGCTACTACTACTGCGAGACGACCGCCGATGGGTTCCGCATCGGCCAGTTGCCCGCGGATGTCGACCCGGCGGAACTCCGTGTGTGCCCCCTCCGTCTCGACGCGAGCGATCCCACCGAAGCGTGACCCGACGTGGCCTGAGTTCGCTGCGGTTAGCAGCTCAGAAGCAGGGCTGCGAGCTCCCAAGCGCGTAGAGGCCGGCGAGGTCGCCTGGACCCCACGATTCCGGGGTGTCGGGGCTCGTCGTCGGGTACATGATGTCGGCGGTCGAGTCGGAGTGATCGAGCCCGACCATGTG
>JAFDWA010000619.1 GCA_018268735.1 Actinomycetota bacterium
GCACGCGTCCCCTCCGAACCGATCTCGCCGTCCACGCGTCGTCGCAGCCGTCGCGTTGGTCGACGAGTACTCCCGCGCTGTCCACTACTGGCAGGACCCGGGCGGCGTGCTGGCTCGACATGTCGTGGATGACCGATTCTTCACCGACCACACGTTCGGCGCGAGTTGTCTGCCCCCCAGCGCGCACCAGGGCTCGGCTGTCGAGTTCCGCAACCCGGTGCTGAGCGCTGCCGATCTGCCGGTGCCGGAGACCGTGTCATGATGGCGTCGATGTCGGATGGGCTTCGTCCCGGTGACGTGCACATGCGGGATCCGCGGCTGCAGCAGCGATTGGATCGAGATGGGTTCATCCGGGTGCCGTTCCTGGACGCGGCCGGTGTGGAGCTCCTGCGATCCCTGTGGGATGAGACCGGCCCGGACCATGTCAGGGGCATCTACTCGAACGTCCATGGACTTGATCCGGAGACGAATCGACGGGTCGACCGCGTCATCACGAGGCTGTTCGAAGCTCCGTTCCACCGGCTGTTCGCGGGCGCGCGGCTGGGAGGAGCAAGCTTCCTGGTGAAGGGCGCTGGCCCTGACAGTGCCTCCACGATGCACCAGGACTGGAACAACGTGGAGGAGGATCGGGCACAGTCCCTGTCGATCTGGGTGCCATTGGTCGATGTCGATGAACGGAACGGCGCGTTGCATGTGATCCGTGGTTCGCACCGTCTGCGACGCTCGGTCCGCTCGTTGGACGCGCCATCAGTGTACCTCGACTTCACAGAGGACCTCGAGCCGTCCTTGCAGTGCGTCCACGCACGTGCCGGAGACGCGGTGATCTATGCCCACAACCTCTTCCATGGTTCCAAGCCGAACGCCTCACTGGACGTGCGTGTCTGCGCTGTCTCCGGGATCGTCAACCTGGACCAACGGCTGGTGCACCATCGCCACGCGGCGGACGCCGGGCTGGACACCTTCGACGTGTTCGAGGTCGAGCGGGACTTCTACTTCAGCGGCATCCCTGACATGAAGGCGGGACGCGTGCCAGACACGGCGCGTTGGGTTGGTCGGGTCACGGTGCCCGACCACCAACTTCACGTCGACGAGGTGATGGCCTTCGCCAACCGACTGGCGAATGGCGACTCGACCACTACCTGGCCCGCGAAGGATCGATGAGATGGCGACGGTGTTCCCGAGGAGTCTTCTCGATCCCGACCTCGAAATGCAGCTCGACGAGCGCGGTTGGGTCGTCGTCCCTTTGCTGGACCAGGAGGAGGTTGCCGAGCTTCGTGGTTGGTACCTCGTCAATAGCGAGGGCAACCGTCACATCCCTGACGGCGCGTACAACGACGAGTACGCCGAG
>JAFDWA010000061.1 GCA_018268735.1 Actinomycetota bacterium
GGTCGTGCGCTACCGGGCCGGGGAAGTGCACCTGCAGGCCGACCAGCTGACGCCGTTCCTGGGGTTCGAAGGGGTGGGTGAAGCTCCGGACAGCCAACTGCTGCGACACGAAGCGGTCTGGAAGCAGCTGCTCACCTCGCTCAAGGGGAAGGACCTTACCCAGCTCGGCAAGGGGAGCGGCAGCAACGGATCCGGCGCTGCGGTCGATCTCCTGACGCAGCTCGTCGGAGGGGAGGTCTCCTTCGAGACGGTTCCGACGGCTCCGAAGCCGATCCCCGGCACGATCTTCACCGCGTTCGTCCCCGACTCGGCTGCCCTGCCGACGTACGTGAGCCGGGTCGTGCCGTTCCCCACCTCGGCCTATCCGGGCCAACGTGCGAGGGTGGAGCTCCTCAACGGCACCGGCCGAAAGGAGGCGGCGCTCCTCGTGGCGCCGAAGGTGGTTGCAGCGGGGGGCGAGATCTCGCTGCTCGGCAACGCCGACTCCTTCGCTGTCGCGGCGACGAAGGTCGAGTACCTCGCGCCGGAGGCGAAGCCCGCAGCCGAGCAGATCGCTGCGACGCTCGGAGTGAGGGCGACGCAGGCGAGCTCAGGCTCGGGCGGCGTCGACATCCGTGTCGTCGTCGGTGCCGATCGGACCTCGTGACGTCGCCGACATGGACGTGACGCCGTGCACATGGCCGACGTGGACGACATCGACGTGACGATGTCGCACCCAGATGTGTCGCTGCGCACGGCGATCGTCGCTGCTGCAGCGGCGGAGGACAAGCTCGCGACCGACCTCCTCGTCCTGCGGGTCGGGCCGATCGTCGGCGTGTGCGAGTACTTCGTGCTCGCGACCGCGGCCAACGACCGTCAGGTGCGGGCAGTGGTGGACGAGATCGAAGCGCAGGTCGCCGATCAGATCGGGGAGCGACCCATCTCGGTTGAGGGGGCGGACGCTCGGCGCTGGGTGCTGCTCGACTACGGCGATGTCGTCGTCCACGTGTTCTTGTCAGAGGAACGGGAGTACTACCGCCTCGAGCGCCTCTACTCCGATGCTGAGGTCGTCGATGCCGACGTGGTCTGACGCGGCTCGATGTTGCCGGGCACCCAGCTTCGGTCGAACCATGGCGCGAGCGGCCCGTAGAGGCGGAGGATCGTGAACCACCCCTTGCCTGCCGTGGTGCGGATCCAGTTCTCGGGCCGTTCCGCGGGTGGGTTCGGCCCGAAGCGCAACGTGATCGACCCGTCGTCGTCGTAGGTGAGGGCGTCGCGCTGGCTGTTGCAGCTGGGGAAGGGCTGGTCGGTTCGCAGCTCCGAGCGGGTCTGCGGGTCGTAGATCACGATCGACCAGAAGTCCTGCGCCGGGACCTTCGCCGGCAGCGTGAGCACGTAGTCGCGTCCGCCGTCGAGGAGCTCGCCGGTCGAGTCGTGCTCGGTCATCGCGTACTGCGAACCGACGCCGGGCATCTCGAGGGCCATCGCGGGGGTGTTGACGGTGGCCAGGTAGAAGAACATCGTGCGCGCATCGAGGTTGCGGCCCCCGGCGCCGTCGTCGATGAGCCACCGGTAGTCACCTCCGATGAACGCGGTCTTCCACGCTCGGTCGGGGTAGAGGAACGCGTCGCGATCCCGTGTCCGGAACGCGATCGCCCGAGCAGTGCCGTTCGCGACGCCGGCGGCGTCGGCCAGGATCGATCGCATTCGGGCGTCGGGAGCGAACGGGGTGTCCTTGCGGATGCCGATCGACGCGAGCAGACCGCGGGTCTCGGGGTCGATCACGTCGATCGGTTCCCGCTCGATGACGGCGGCGACCTCGTCGTAGAACCCGGCGTCGTTGGCGTGGATGGTGTTGAACGGCCGCTTCGACATCGAGACGAACTGGGTGACGGGCGGCGCCTCGATCTGGGTGAGCGGGTACACCTTCACGCCGTCACGCATGGACCGGGTCGCGGTGTCGGGTGAGCCGTCGACGAGCATGCCGCGCAGGATGAGCCAGTTCGTGCTCGACGGCGACTGCGCCACGAACGCACCGTCGGGCACCGGACCGTCGTAGCCGGTCGGGACGATCAGGTAGGTGCCGCCCTGGCCACGGTCGGGACCGGGGCGGCCCATGTCGATCACGAACCTGAACCACGCGTCGTTGACGGTGCCCGGGCCGCAACCCGGGGGGATCTCGACGACGGTCGGTCCGTCACGGTCGAGGTCGATGATGCCCGACACGTAGACGGTGTCGGTGTTGCCGGTCAGGAACAACGGGTTCGAGTCCAACAGGTCGTCCGCGATCGCAAGCTTGTGGCAGGCGTCGATGCCGATGTCGACCATCCCCGAGCGCATGGCCTCGAGCGACGCTGCAGGCACGCACTGCAGGAATGCCTCGACGGCTCGCAGGAAGTCGAGGTGGTCGAACAACCGCTGCGCGGTGTCGTCGGTGGGGAAGCCGTCGTGGAACTCGAGTGCTCCGATGCGGGTCTCGACCCGGTCCGGCGTCTGGATCTTCTCTGGGATGGCGAGCTCGTCGGTCATGGTGTCTCTCCTCGATGTCGTGGCGTGCTCGGGCACTTTGGGACGCGTGGGCCTGTTCGTGCTCGTGGGCGTCTCAGTCCTCGGTGGCGGCGGGGCCGTTCCATGCGGCGCGCGCGACGTCGGCGACGCCCTCGGCGATGGTCACGCCCACGCCGACGACGGCCACGCCCACGCCGACGACGGCGACGCCGGCTCCGAGTGCGGCGCCGCCACCGGCGGAGGCGATCGGCAGCACCCGCTGGCGCAACGGGGGGACGACGGCGACGACCGCGGCGACGGCAGCAATCGGGAGCAGGCTCATGATGGGGTTCCTTCCATGGTGGATGACGGGGTGGGAGACGGGGTGGGTGACGGGTGGAGCGCGACGGCCGCGCCGTTGCGGACCTGAGCGGCGGCACCGACGACGGCGGAGCCGATGCGTTCGGCCGCCCACGGCAGTGCGATCGACGACGCGGTGGCCCCGGCGGTGGCGCCGAGGGCGATGCCCCAGCCGACCGGTCCGAGGGGTCGGCATCCGAAGAAGGTGCTGACACCCGGCGTCTGGACGACCACGACCAGCGCCGCGACGCTGACACCCATCGCGGCCAGGACCGTCGGTCGGGTCCCGCCGTCGACGATCGTCTGGGCGAGCTGGGTTCCCACCAGCGCCACCAGCCCCACGGTGCGGGCGCGGGTGGGGGTGCCACTCAGCCGGGCGATCAACCACGCGCTGGTCGCGGCCGACGCGGTGGTGCCGGCCCGCACGGCGATGTCGCGCAGCAGCACCGGTCCGAGCGAGGCGTCGGGTCCGGCGCGCAGCAGCGACTCCGGGGTGACGTGGTCGGGTTCGCGCAGCGCGATCGCCAACGCCGGGGCCATGTCGGTCAGCAGGTTCACCAGCAGCAGCTGTCGGGGGTTGAGCGGCGCCTGTCCTCCGAGCACCGATCCGGCGAGCGTGAAGCCGATCTCGCCGAGGTTGCCGCCGACGAGGATCGCCACGGCGCCGCGCACCGACTCCCACATGGCGCGGCCCTCGACGACGGCATCGACGATGGTCTCGATGCGGTCGTCGGTGACGACCACGTCCGCGCTGGCGCGCGCCGCGTCGGTTCCCCGGCGTCCGAGGGCGATGCCGGCATCGGCGAGTCGGATGGCGGCGGCGTCGTTGGCGCCGTCGCCGGTCATCGCGACCGGCCGCCCGATGCGCTGGTAGGCGTTGACGATGCGCACCTTCTGCATCGGGGTGACCCGGGCGAAGACCGCGGTGTCGCCGATGACGGCGTCGAGCGCGTCGTCGTCCAGCGCGTCGAGGTCGGTGCCGGTGAGCACGACGCTCCCGTTGAGCATGCCGAGCTCCGCGGCGATGGCCTCGGCGGTGCTCGCGTGGTCGCCGGTGATCATCGCCAGGTGCACCCCGGCGCCCTGGAGCAGGTCGACCGCGGCGGCCGCGGTGGGCCGGACCGGATCGGCGATGGCGACGAACCCGTCGACGGTCAGCGACGGCAGGTCCGAGACCTCGTTCAGTCCGGCGTCGGTGCCGACCGTGGCGCTGGCCACCACGAGGACCCGCAGCCCGCGCCGGCCGAGGGCGTGGACGTGCTCCTCGAGGATGCGGTGCTGCTCGACGTCGAGCGCGGTGGTGCGGCCGTCGCGGGTCCAGGCGTCGCACAAGGGGAGGACCGTCTCGGGTGCGCCCTTGACCGACACGACGTGGCGCCGGCCCACCCGTCCCAGCACGGCGTGCAGGGCACGTCGTGACTCGAAGGGCAGCTGCGCCCGTCGATCGAGCTCGGAGTCGGTAATCCCGGCAGCGGCGGCGGCGTCGACGACGGCGCGGTCGGTGGCGTGGTTGAGCGAGCCGTTGCCGTCGAACGGCGGGGTTGCCCAACGGGCCGTCCGCAGGACCGACCGGCCGCGGTCGGGGAGTCGAGCGTCATCGGTGCCGCACCGCCACTCGTCGAGGCCGTCGGAGACGATCGCGACCCGGAGCCGGCCCTCGGTGAGGGTTCCGGTCTTGTCGAAGCACACCTGCTGCACCCGGCCCAGCGCCTCGATCGCCCGTGGGTTGCGCACCAGGGCGTTGCGCTCCGCCAGCCGGTGCGCGGCGGCCACCTGCGCGAGCGTCGCCACCGCGGGCAGTCCCTCGGGAACCGCGGCGACCATCAGGCTCACCCCGGAGCCGACCGCCTCGCGCAGCGGTCGTTGGTACAGGAAGCCGAGACCGGTCGAGATCACCCCCGCCCCGACGGTGACGGGGATGGTGATGTCGGTGAGGCGCTGGAGGCGACGCTCGACGCCGGTGGCGGGGGGATGGGCGGCGGCCAGCTGGCTCCGGCCGACCTCGGTGTCGACACCGACGGAGACGACGACCGCGGTCGCGTTCCCCGACGCCACCACCGATCCCTCGTAGAGCATGCAGTGCCGACCCGCCACCGGAGCGCCCGGGGCCGGCTCCAGCGACTTGTCCACCAGCTGGGACTCGCCGGTCAGGCTCGACTCGTCCACCTCCAGGGACTCGAGGGCCAGCAGTCGGCAGTCGGCGGGGACGGCCTCGCCCGGGCCCAGGAGCACGACGTCGCCCACCACCAGGCGGTCGGCCGGGACCGGCGTCGGCGCGCCGGCGACGAGCGTGCGCACCGCCGGGACCTCGCGCTCCTCCAGCGCCGCCAGCGACTGCTCGGTGCGCAGGCGCTGGATCGCCCCGACCCCGGCGTTGATCCCGGCGACGCCGATGACCAGCCCGGCGTCGGTGAGCGACCCGACCGCGGCCGACAGCGCCGCGCCCGTGGCGAGCAGCGGTGTCAGCGGGTTGATCAGCTCGTCGCGCAGCGCTTCCACGAAGCCGACGCGGCTCGGTGCGGGTCGGGCGCTCTCGGCTCGTCGGCGCAGCTCCTGTTCAGGGGCCGGGAGCCCCTCGGGATCCGAGGCGACCGCGGCGAGCACCGCGTCGAGGTCCATCTCGTGCCAGCGGTGCAGTGGTTCGGGCCGCGGGAGCGTCACGCCGGCGACGCCGACGCCGGCCAGCGCCCCGTTGACCATCGATGCCACCGCGCTGGCGTTGATGCCCAACATGAGCCGCCCGGCGGTGCTGCGACCTGACCCCAGGAGGGCCCAGCCCGACCCGGCGGTGGCGCCCGCGGCGGCCAGCAGCGCGCTGCGCCGACTGACCGAGCGGGCGCGGCTGACGGCGTCGAGCACCAGCCAGCCCTGGGCCAGCCCGTGTTGGACGATGAGGTCGGCGCCGGTCGGCACCCGACCCCCCGCGACCGCCATGCCGATGCCGACATCCGATGCCATCAGCCCTGCGTGGGCTCGGGCGGTGACGTACATGACCACCTCGCCCTGGGCCTGGGCGACACGGATGTCGTCGACGACGCGCGTCGCGGGCCAGTGCGCGGCATCGATCCGTTCGGCCATCGAGGTCGATCCGCCGGCGAGGACGACGTCGAGGTCGAGCTCGATCGCGGCGCCGACCAGGCGTTCGGCCAGCGGTTCGGGCTCTTCGACCAGCGTGACCAGAGCGTGAAGGTGGTCGCCCCGCCACAGGGCGAGCACCTTCCGGCCGCCGTGGCGCATGCGGCGCGCCTGCGCGTCGGTGCCCCGGGGCGCACGGGCGTCGCCGCGCCACGGAGCGAGCGTCCAGGACCCGCGTCGCTGCTCGACGGTCGGATCCTCGACGTCGAGCAGACGGCGGCAGCACAGCTCGCAGTCGCTCACCGATCGACCCTCTCCGATCGGGTGCACCGCGTCGATGCCCCAACGCCCGGAGCTCAGCAACCGGGCGTCGATCGCGAGCATCGACACTCGGTCCAGTCGACGCAGCGCAGCGGGGTCCATGACCACCACGCCGTGCGAGGACAGCACCATCGTGACCGTCGACGCGAACACCTCCCGTCCGAGCGTCGCCGCCTTGGGCACACCGGCCAACGCCAGATCCGCGGCCCGACGAGGATCGCGGCTCAGCCCCAGGCTCACCCCCACCGCTCCCAGGGATGTCACCGCGGCACCGTCGCTGTAGCGCTCGATGTCGCCCTTGGGCATGGGGATCGGTCGGGGCGGCAGGGGTCGGGGCGGATGGCGGACGCTCTGGGGGCCGACGACCAGTTCGGCTTCGTGGCGGCGCCACGCCGCTCGCCGGGCGAGCTGCTCGCCGACGCGCACCGACTGGTGGGCGAGGTCGACCACCAGGCCGACCGCGCCCTGCCCCAGGGCCTGGGCGGTCGCGTTGGCGCCCGCGATGAGCACGTCGGTCGCGGGTGGGCCGAGGCGCGACTCGAGGGCGCCGCGGATGCGCGGTTGGCTGTCGGCCAGGCTGACGAGGCCGGGGATCTCTGCGGGGATCCGGGCGAACCGCAGCGTCTGACCCGCAGCCACGACGCCGAGCCCGACGACATCCGCGGCGATGGCCACCGCCCGGCGCTGCACGGGTTCGAGGTCGCCAGGGTGGTCGGGGAGGTGGTGCGGGAACCGCTCCCCGGCGGTTCCGTGCGCTTCTTCGACGTCTTCGATCGCGTCGATCAGGTCGTCGATCTCGACCGACCCGGGATCGATCACCACCACCGCTCGCCCGATCACGGCGTCGACTTCGGCCCATTGCACCCCGTCCAAGCGCTGCAACGCCGAAGCGAGCGCGGCGCCCAGGTGGGGGTGGCGGTCGTCGAGCGCGCCCCGCACCTCGACATGGACGTGGTCCCCGACCACCGACACCCGTCGGCTGCGGCGACCTTCGCGGTCGCCCAACCAACCCTGCACCGCTCGGATCGGCGCCGGAACCGTGAGCTGCGGCGCTCGGAGCGTCGGGAGGCGGATGCCGAGGTCGACCACGGGCTCAGGCGATCGGACCGATGGGGATCGCGACGGTCGCGGCGCCGGTCGCGTCGTCGAGGTCGAGCCCAGGGGTCTCCATCTCCGGTGAGCGGAACCAGTCGAGGAACGTGATCGCCACGGCTGCGACGACGGCGTAGATCGCCAGAACGGTCAGTGGCTGACCGATCCCGTGGCCGTCGAAGTAGATCGAGTTGCGCAGCAGCAGGTACGCGTTCCGCGGGGGGAGGAGCGGACCGACGCCGTTCCAGAACGAGGGGAGGTACGCGGCGCCGTTGGAGCCGCCCGAGGAGGGGTTGCCGAACTGGAGGATGAGGATCAGGGTGACGACGACGCCGGCTGGGCCGAGCACGCGGCGGAGCACTGCGGTGAACAGAGCGACGACGAGGATGATGAGCGACAGGATCGGCCATGCCGTCCAGAACGAGTCGGCGGGGAAGCCCTCGAGCCAGTAGGTGACGGCCAGGTCGACGACCAGTCCGGTCACCGCCGCGAACCCGAGCAGCCAGAGGCCGCGCCACCTCGCCGACGCGGTGCCGACCGCGTTGGTCAACATGGCGGCGGACATGTAGCCGCCCACCAGCAGGGCGACGAGCACGGTGGCGGGGACCAGTGC
>JAFDWA010000620.1 GCA_018268735.1 Actinomycetota bacterium
GATCGCCCGTGGGATGATCGAGCTCGCCCGCCGTCCCGAGCAGTGGGCGCTGCTGCGCGACGGCGCCGACCTGACGATCGCTGTCGAGGAGCTGATCCGCTTCGTCACCCCGGTGCACAACATGTGCCGGGTCGCAGCCGCCGACACCGTCGTCGGTGACACCCCGATCGCTGCGGGCCAGCAGCTGATGCTGATGTACTCCTCCGCGAACCGCGACCCGTCGCACTTCACCGATCCCGAGGCGCTCGACGTCACCCGGGACCCGAACCACCACCTGTCGTTCGGGTTCGGAACCCACTTCTGCCTCGGATCGTCGCTGGCGCGACTCGAGATCCGCCTGTTCCTCGAGGAGCTGCTGTCGCGGGTGTCGGACCTGCAGGTCGTCGACGGCACCGTCGAGGAGATGCCGAACGCCTTCGTGTTCGGCCTGCGAGCGGCGCAGATGGATCTCGCGACGGCGTGACGCCACCCGTGGGACGAGGAAGACCCCGTACCGAGGACGTCTGACGTCGATCGTCGACGCCAGACGTGCCGAGCTCGGGATGCTGTCGGGGAGAGACAGTGTCGGGGAGAGACAGTGTCGGGGAGGGGTGGGACAGGGGAGGGGACGGGACGGGGCTGTCACGATGTCACCGGTTCGTGCGTCAGTTCGGTGTGGACGAGATCAGCGGTGACCTGACAGAGCACACGGCGCCGACCGAGCGGACCGAAGCGGCCACCCTCGCCGAGCAGGTGGACGTGGTGGTCGTCGGAGCCGGTCTGGCGGGGCTCACCGCGGCAGCCGTCGCGGCTCGGACCGGTTGCCGGACGGTCGTGCTGGACGCTCACCGCGGCGGTGGCCGGGCGGCGGTGCGGCGGGTCCCGCTCGAGGGGATCGAGGGCCACGCGCTCTTCAACGACGGACCCCGGGCGCTGTACCTCGGCGGACCTGGTGTCGCAGTGCTCGACCGCCTCGGTGTTCGAGCTCACGGGGCCAAGGCGCCGACGCGGGGAAGTGCGGCGATCGTCGACGGACGCATCGACCGACTGCCCACCGGTCTCGGGTCGATGATGGGGAGCCGGATCGTCGCCACCTCGTCCAAGCCGACGCTGGTCGCCGCAATGGCAGGACTCGCGACCGGGCGTGTCCGGCCCGGTCGACCCGAAGAGCCGACGTCGGTGTGGATCCACCGGCACTCCCGCGGTCGCGACGACGTCGGCGCGGTGCTCGGGGCGCTGTTCCGGCTCGCCACCTACACCGACGATCTCGACGAGCTCTCCGCTGACGCCGCGGTCGCCCAGGTCGTCCACGCCGTGCGTCAGGGGGTCAGCTACCTCGACGGCGGGTTCCAACAGCTCCTCGACGGC
>JAFDWA010000621.1 GCA_018268735.1 Actinomycetota bacterium
CCGACGAGCGGGAGACCACCGGCGGTGTTCGCGACCGCGACCGCGCCACCGAGCAGCACCGAGATGCCGGTCCCGTACACGATGACCGCGCGCAGCGGCGTGGTCGCCCGCACCGCGGCGGCTCCGAGCAGTTCGGCGCGCCCAGCCTCCTCGTCGCCACGGGTGTGCCGCCGCACGACGAACAGGACCATCACCGACACCAGCACGGCGTACAGCACGGTCATCTTCGTCATGGCCAGCTCGCCGACGCTCGACACGTCGAGGATCGGCCCGTACAGCGCGACGATCCCCGGACTCGAGTTGACTGCTGCCGCTGCCGTGACCCGCGACGCGTCGCTCCGGTACAACGCAGGAGTCGCGGCGGCGGACGCGTAGCAGGTGAGGACCAGGACCGCGCACCACACCGGGACCAGCACCCGATCCTGACGCGCCATCAGCCGCCAGAACGACGACCGGCTCACCGGATGCCGCTCGACGGCATCCGACACGTTGGCCTCAGCCACCGTCGGACGTTCCGGCGCCGTTGCGGTAGGCGTCGAGGAACAGCTCCTCCAGCGACGGCGGGGTGCTGCTCAACGCCTCGATCCCCGAAGCTGACAGCATGCCGAGCACCCTCGAGAGCGACTCGGGCTCCACCGAGCAGTCGACGCTCCGGTCCGCGACAACCAGGTCGTGCACGCCGCTGACACCGGTGAGGTCCGGAACCGCGCCGGAGACCGTCGCGCTCAGACGGCTGCGGTGGAGGTGACGCATCTGATCCAGCACACCGGACTCGACGGTGCGGCCGTCGCGGATGATCGTGACGCTGCGCGCCGTCCGCTCCACCTCGCTGAGGATGTGGCTCGACAGCAGCACGGTCGTCCCGGCCGCCAGGTGCTCGTGCATGCACTCGTCGAACACCTGCTCCATCAGCGGGTCGAGACCCGAGGTCGGTTCGTCGAGCACGAGCAGCTCGACCGGCGCGGCCAACGCTGCGATCAGCGCGACCTTCTGGCGGTTCCCCTTCGAGTAGGCCCGGCCGCGCTTGGAGGGGTCGAACTGGAAGCGCTCGACCATCTCGTCGCGCCGCGAGCAGGGACCTGTCGGATCGGCACCTCGCATCCGCATCAGCAGATCGACGGTCTCGCCGCCGGTCAGGTTGGGCCACAGGGCGACGTCGCCGGGCACGTACGCCAGCCTGCGATGGATCGCAACGGTGTCGGTCCACGGATCGAGACCGAACACGGTGATCCGGCCTCCGTCGAGGCCGATCAGACCCAACAGCGCCCGGATCGTCGTCGACTTCCCCGCACCGTTCGGGCCGAGGAACCCGTGCACCTCCCCTCGCGGCACCTCCAGGTCCAGC
>JAFDWA010000622.1 GCA_018268735.1 Actinomycetota bacterium
CACCAAGCCGTCCTCGACCTCGTACTTGACGACCAGGGCGGCGTCCAATCCGGCGCCGTGTGCATGGGCGACGGTCAGCGCGGCATCCAGTCTGTGGTAGATCGCCGCGACCCGCCGAGCGGTGGTGAGCACCGCGGAGAGATGGGTTCGAACCCACTCTGCTTCGCGATCGTCGGAGTCCTCTTCGGAGCGGGATGGCACTTCATCGTCCTCTCGGTGGTCTCGACACGCTCCGGCGTCCCGGGTCGTTCAGGGTTGTTCGGGTACTGGATCGCCCGTCGAAGGTGACCGAGCGGGACAAGGGCGTGAGTACGTGGGCCGGCCCGGGGCAAGACCGGCCCACGGGCCGCACATGCACCCACCTGCGGAATGCAGGTCCCCTCCACGTGGGCCATTCACATCCAACACCGGGTGGGCGTGCACTCATACAGCAACGACCGCACGTGTCGACGATGGCCGAGTGAACCAGGTGTGTGACAGGGACCTCGGGGAGGCCAGGGGGATCAGGTGACGCGATGTGCGGCGACACCGTCGTCGCGGTCGGTCTCGGTGGGCGGAGTCGCCCGTCGACCGAGCAGGGTGAGGAGGAAGTCCCTGACGTCGGGCCACCGTGGGGCCACGACGTTGCGCGTGGCGTTGGACCGGGTCTCGGTCCCGTCGAATCCGGTTCGACCGACCTGTTTGCGGAGCTCTTCCACCTGGCGGCGCGTGCCGAGCTGCGCGACCCCGATCTCGGGACGGATTCGTCCGGCGAAGCGTGACCGCAGATACACCGCGACCGACCCGTTGACCCGGGCCCGCCGTGCGCCGAACTCGGCCAGCACACGATCGTCGGGTCGTTGCGGTGCGTGGTCAGCGGCCGGTTCCAGGACTGCGGCGAGGAGTTCCTCGGGTCCGTTGATCTCCCAGCGGTGATAGACCCAGTCCGTGCCGGCCTGATGGATCCGCAGCTGGACCAACGGGTGCTGACAGTGCGGCGTGATGGCGAGGGTCTCGACCGAGAGGTCCCGGAGCCCGTCCAACACCGCGATACCGGAGAACACGTCGGTACCGATCTCGGCCGGTGCGTTCTCGTCGAACACATCGACGATCGCCATGTCCACCTCGTCCCACCGCTTCGGAGGCCACAGCACGGCCTCGTCCTGGTCGGTCACGGCGACGACCTCGATGTCGTCACTGTGACCCAGCACCTCGGCCATCGCGGTCCGCTTCCAGTGGTCATCGTCGACGACCACCACCCTCTTCCTCACCATGACCGGACGCTAGGCGACCGGGGCGGGAACCTGGGACGAGATCCGTCGCCGGGCCGCATGCCCGGAGAGCCGATACCGCCGGGGT
>JAFDWA010000623.1 GCA_018268735.1 Actinomycetota bacterium
CTGCTGGTCACCGGCGTGCTGGCGTTGCTGTCGCTCATGTCGACCCGGCACCTACCCGCATCGCTCGCCCAGGACGACCGTGAGCAGCAGGCAGACGTGGACGATCAAGAGGTTCCGTGACGACCGGCTGCGATCCGAACCAACGCAGCGAACGCGCCGCGGGCACGGACCGGTGCGTCCGACGACGGCGATGCCCCGGGATGGGCTCGCGAGATGCGCACACGCAGCGCCTGCGGACGTGACCGGAACACGAGCGGCGGGTCGATGACCAGCGCCTCGCCGTCGACCCCGACGGGAACCGGGGCGTCGGAGTCGACCACGAACTCGGCGGTGGTCCAGGACCGCAGTCGACCGCCGGCTGCGACCACGCCCAACGTCGCCCCGTCCATGCGCGGTCGGGTCCCGGAACCGACGATCGTGCCGAGCCGGTACGGGTTGTTGGACACGAGCAGTGCCGCGACGGCCGGCCCGGCCCGGCCGTCCGGACCCTCCCAGCGCAGCGGTGGTGCGCTGTCAGCACCCCGCCCGAACGCATCCGGCACGGTGTCGAGCAACGTCGAGGCCTTCGCGTCCCGGTAGGCGTCGCGCTGCACCGCCGCCGCGTACACGCCGAGCGAGGCGTTGTTGACGAACACCCGTCCGTTGACCTCGGCGAGGTCGACGATCCGCTCGCTGCCGTCGACGAACGCGTCGAGAGCACCGACGACGTCGTTGCGGTCGACGCCGAGGTCGAGTGCGAAGTGGTTGCGCGTCCCGGCCGGGATGCACGCGAACGGCAGGCCCTCGCGTGCAGCGATGGTCGCGACGAGCGCCTGGGTGCCGTCGCCACCGGCCGCTGCGAGAGCGTCGGCCCCACCGGCAACCGCTCCCTCCACGAGCGCGACGAGGTCGTCGCCGGGCCGGAGCTCGATCGCCTCGATCCCCCGCCGGGCGGCTTGCTCACCGAGGTTGGCGCGGGCCGCCTTGCCTCCACCGGAGCGGGGGTTCCAGATCACGACCGGTCGCTCAGGACGTGGCGCTGCGGGACGACGTGCCCGCGCCGCGAACGCTCGACGGCCGGCGGCTGCAGCGGCCAACAGGAGCACCGCCGCCACCAGCGCGGCGCCACCGGCTCGCCAGATCACCGCCAGGACGACCGCAGCGACCAGAGCTGCCGCTGCGAGGGCGATCTCGACCAGCCGTGCCGGACCACGTCGCCGGAGTCCGTCCACCCCGACCAGGAAGGCCGCTGCGACGAGGACGACGAGGACCGGGCCTTCGGGGAACGAGCGCACCAGTCCGACCACGCCCGCCAGCACCGCAGCGACGAACAGGATGAGCGCCGCGACGGCGGCCA
>JAFDWA010000624.1 GCA_018268735.1 Actinomycetota bacterium
GCTCTTGCCCGCCGCTCTGCTCACGACCACCGCGATCGCGCTGCTCGGCATCGGATGGGCGTGCTATCGCACCCGCGACATCGGCTGAGGGGCCCTCGGCGTCAAGCCGAGGGGAGGTGCACCTCGACGAGCAGGCCGGTCCCGTCAGGCGGGTCGGCCAGCGTCAGCGAACCACCCGAGACCCGTGCCAGCTCCGCGACGATCGCGAGGCCGAGCCCGGTGCCCCCGGGCGCAGCGTCGGGCCCGCGCCAGAACCGCTCGGTGGCGTGGAGTCGTGCTGCCGCGTCGAGTCCCGGTCCTCGGTCACGGACGCCCAGGACGACCTCGTTCGGCGCCGTCGCGACCGTGATGGCGATGGCCGTTGCATCAGGGGCCACCTCGAGCGCGTTGTCGAGCAGGTTGTCGAGGATCTGGTCGACGCCGCCGGGCACGCCGCCGGCCATCGCCGTCATCGGCGCGTCCACATCGATGGTGACCCCACGCTCCTCGGCGAGCGGCTCCCATCGGTCCTGCGCGGCGCGCGCCGCGCCGGCGGCGTCCACGGGTGCCGTTCCGGCGGACCCGTCGGCGCGTGTGAGCGCGAGGAGGCCCTCTACGACGCGGATGAGGCGCTCGATCTCCTCGCCGACGGATTCCACGTCGCGGCGCAGCCCGTCGGCGTCGACGGGCTCACCGAGCTCCTCCTCCATCGACTCGACGCGGAGTCGCAGGACCGTGAGCGGCGTCCGGAGCTGGTGGGACACGTCGGCGACGAACGCCTGCTGGGCGCCGACGAGGGCCTCCAGACGTGCCGCCATCTCGTCGAACGTCGCGGAGAGGCGTCGCAGCTCCGGCGGTCCCCGGTCCACACCGGTTCTCCCCTCGAGGTCACCGTCGGCGAGCCGTTGGGCGCCGGCCTCGAGCAGCCCCACCGGGGCCGTCGCCCATCGGGCGATCATCCACCCGAAGGCGCCGGCCGCGCCGAGCACCAGGATCGACAGCAGCCCGAGGCGCATCCAGTTCGCACGCACCTGGCCACGCATCTCCGTGGTCGGGAAGCTCACGCGGACGACGCCGTTGATCCGTCCGTCCGAGGAGATCGGCACCGCGGCGTAGGCGATCTCACGTCCGAGGGTCGAGGAGCTGCGGATGCCGGTCGACTGGGATCCCTTCAGCGCGACGTCGATCTCCGGTCGCGTCGAGAAGTCCCGTGCCGCTGCGCCGACGCGGGCGGTGTCGACGATGGCGATGCCTGTCGGATCGGTCACCACGACCCGGCCGCCGGTCCGCTTCGCATAGCGCGTGACGGCACTGGTGACCGCCGCGGTGTCGGACACCTCGACGCGCTCCTCGACGA
>JAFDWA010000625.1 GCA_018268735.1 Actinomycetota bacterium
TCGAGGTGGTCGGGGAGGTGCCGGACGGCGCCGACGCAGTCCGACTCGCCCGGGAGCTCGGTCCGGACGTGGTGCTGATGGACGTTCGGATGCCCGGCACGGACGGTCTGGAGGCCACTCGGGAGATCGTCGAAGGAGCAGTGACAGCCCGAACCGGGGACCCGGTCCGCGTGGTCGTGGTGACCACCTTCGACCTCGACGAGTACGTCGACGCGGCGATCACCAACGGTGCCGCCGGGTTCCTGCTCAAGGACTCGGGACCCGCGCTCCTGATCGAGGCGGTCAAGGCGGCGGTGCGCGGCGACGTGCTGATCTCGCCGTCGATCACGGTGCGGCTGCTGTCGCACTTCGCGGGTGTCGGATCGACTGCAGCGGGGCCCACCGGCGCGATCAGATCGCCGCGGTCGGCTCAGCCGGTCGTGGCCCTGACCGAACGCGAGGAGGAGGTTCTGCGCGAGGTGGCGAAGGGGCTGACCAACGCCGAGATCGCGGACGTCCTCTTCATCTCCCTCGGCACGGTGAAGACCCATCTGGGGAGCATGCAGGACAAGCTGGGGGCACGGAACCGCGTCGAGCTCGCCGCATGGGCGTGGCGCACCGGACGCATGTCCTGAGTCCCGATCCGGTCGACGGCGAGCGCTTGGTACGGTCACGCGGTGACGCCACCGACCCCCCGTGCTCGCCGGTCCCGGGTCCGCTCGGCCGTCGCCCCGTGGGCCGCGGCGCTGACCCGTCGGTCCTACCCCGTGCTCCACCTGGTGGCGACCGCGGCGGTGGCCGTCGGTCGCGGCGCCCTGCACTGGGCGAGCCTCGGACCGGGCGACGCCGGCCGGGTCGGCTTCGCCGCTTTCGGTGAGCGGTCGTTCATCCGTCAGCCGTACTCCGACATCGTCGGGGCGCCCGGGATCGCCATCGGCGACGACACGCTGATCGGCTCCGGAGTCAACCTGGCCGCGGTGCCCCAGGACGAGTGGTCACCCGGTGACGAGCCGCTGCTGCGGATCGGGTCGGGGGTGTGGGCCGCTCCCGGCCTGCACGTCGTCGCGCACCGCCGCGTGGAGATCGGCGACGACGTGTGGATCGGACCCGGCGTGTACATCACCGACGCCGACCACGACCGCTCCGATCCCGACGTCCCGATCGGTCACCGCATGGCCCCGGCCCGACCGGTGCGCATCGGGGCGGGGTCGTGGTTGGGCACCGGAGTGGTCGTGTTGTCGGGCGTCACGATCGGCGAGCGCGTCACCGTCGGGGCGAGCTCGGTCGTGTGCGACGACCTGCCGGACGGTTCGGTGGCGGTCGGCGCTCCGGCGCGGGTGGTCCGTGAGGCGTCAG
>JAFDWA010000626.1 GCA_018268735.1 Actinomycetota bacterium
GTCGAGGACATGGAACGCCGAATGGTCGAGCTCGGGATCCCCGAGATCCTGGGATCGGGTGAGCCGGACATGGCGGCGTTGCAGCGCCTCGCCGCTGATCCCGACGTGCTCCTCGGAGCGATGCAGTCGGATCACCAGCGGGAGCTGATGCCGAGGATCGAGGCGCTGGTCGCGACCATCGAAGGGTTCGTCGACCACGTGCTCGACCGACTCGGCCACCGGCTGCTGCCCGACTACGGGCGCGTCACCGAGGCGGTGCGACGACGACGCGTCGAGTTCGGGCCGGAACGTCGGTTCGTCGAGCGGCTGTTCGGACTCGAGCTGCGACAGGCGACCTTCGATCGCGGCGCCGCGTTCGTCGACGGGCTGGTCGACCGCGCAGGCGTCGAGGTGCTCGACGAGCTCTGGTTCGACGCGAGCCGCCTGCCGACTCCTTCCGAGCTCGAGGCGCCGGGGCTGTGGCTCGCACGCGTCGGCGTCGATGCCGGCGACGGCGTCGACGACCTGCCGGAGCTGGAGGAGCCCTTCGAGATCCCGGACTTCCTCGACCTCGGCGACGACGAGAACCCGGACGGCTAGGTGGACGACCGGCTGTTCCGATGGATCAACTCGTTCGCTGACGCCACACCCTGGCTGCACGGCGTCGCCCGGTTCTACGCGGTCGACGCCGTGGCGGTGTTCGCTCTGCTGCTCCTTGCGGCGTGGTGGGATGCCCGCTCCGCAGAGGACCCGCCCCGGGCCGTCGCCGCTGTCCTCTGGGCGGGCATCGCACCCCTGGTCGGGGCAGTGGCAGTCCAGCTCATCGGCTCGACGATCGACAGGGCACGCCCGACGACGGCGCTGCACGGCACCCATCTCCTGCTCGACCCGACCCGCGACTTCTCGTTCCCGAGCGACCACACCACCGCGACCGTGGCCGTCGCGGTCGGGCTCATCCTCGCCGGCCCGATGCTGCGACGGCACTGGTACGGCTGGACGGCGCTGGCGCTCGCGATCCTCCTCGGGATCGTCCGCATCTACGTCGGTGCCCACTACCCCACCGACGTGCTGGCCGGCATCGTGCTCGGGACCGCAGTCGCTGCGATCCCGGCGATCCCCGCACGGTCCGCGCTCAGCGCGCTGACCCGCTCGATGTCCCGCTCGCCGTTGCGACCGCTCGTCGCGTCAGGCGCGCCGGTGACCGGCCCCGGCTGAGCCACGAGGTCGCACGGCGACGCGACAGCAGGACCGCCTCAGGTGCCCGAGACGGTCACGTCGTCGATCACGAGGGAGCACCCGCCGCTGCCGCCCGGCAGCCACTCGAAGTCGCCGCCGACCTCGGAGATGTCGAG
>JAFDWA010000627.1 GCA_018268735.1 Actinomycetota bacterium
TCGCCCCGCCAGTCCGCGGGAGCGATCACGCTCTGCGCAGTCGGCGTGGCGATCGCCACGCTCGTCGCCGGCGTCGCCCTCGGCGCCTACCACGGCTTCGGCGCCCGTCAGCCCAAGGTGGTCTGGCGGAGCCCGACGCCCGCTGCCGAGGCGCACGTGTCTCCGGTGGCGCTCCAACGTCGGAGCACCGACTGGTTCGACGGTCGACGCATCGACCGTGTCGACATCGCGGCGTTGGACACGACCGACCAGGTCCCCGCGCCGCCCGGACTCCGCGCCGCGCCCGCTCCCGGGACGGCATGGGTGTCTCCCGCGCTCGCCGAGCTCATCGCCTCGCACCCGAGCGACCAGCTCGGGGACCGATTCGGCCAAGTCGTCGGCCGCATCGGAGCAGCCGGTGTCGCTCACCCCGATGAGCTCGTCGCGGTGGTCGGAACGACCCCGGACCAGCTCGGCCCGGCGACGAGCTCTGGGTCACCGAACGCCGTGCTCGGTCCGGATCGTCCGAGTGACACCGTTCCGGTCGCGAGCTTCGACACGACTGGTGCCGACCGGGACCTGATGATGTACCGGAGCTTCGCACTCGTCGCCGTCGTCCTCGTCGTGGTGCCCGCCGTCGTCCTCATCGGATCCTCGGCCAGGTTGACCGCGGCGCGACGCGAGCAGCGCATGGCTTCGCTGCGCCTGGCCGGTGCCACCTCCGGCGCGGTGCGGCTGCTCGCGGTTGCCGAGACGACCATCGGAGCGGCGTTCGGTGCGGTCATCGGGATCGGCTCCGCGATGGCGGTCTCCGGGTTGCTCGTCGACATCGCGATGGCCGGCGGCCGATGGTTCCCCGCCGACATCCGACTCCCCGCGTCGAGCGCCCTCGCACTGTTCGTCGCGACCATCGCCGTGTGCGCGGCGGCGACGGCGGTGTCGTTGCGGCGGGTCGGGTCAGGGCCGCTCGGCGTGGCCGCTTCGGCCGAACCCGCGTCGGCACGATGGCCACGCGTGCTCGGCATGCTGGCGGCGATCGCGCTGCTGGGCGTCACCACCGTTGCGGCGACAGCACAGACCTTCACCGGTTCGAACGGCCAGCCGAAGGACATGTCGGTACCGATGGTCGCCGCGCTCGCCACGGTCATCGCGTCGTTGGCGTTGGTCGGCCCGTGGGTCACGTCGCTCGTCGGCAGGATCATGGTCCGTTCGGCCCGACGCACACCGCTGCTGCTGGCAGGTCGACGGGTGCTCGAAGACCCGCGCGCCGCCTACCGGACCGTGAGCGCCGTGGTGCTCGCCGGGCTGACCGCGGGGTTCCTCGCCGGGGTGATGCCGACGGTGCAGACGC
>JAFDWA010000628.1 GCA_018268735.1 Actinomycetota bacterium
TCCAACCCGAAGACGGCCGACGACTACCGGCGGACCTTGCTTCGGTTGTTCGAGCTGACCGGCCGAACCCATCCGTCGCAGCTCACCGAGACGGACCTCTTCGCCTGGTGCACGTCCGGGAACCCGGCGAACAACACCGTCTACCAGCGCACCTCGAAGGCGATCACCTTCCTGCGCTGGTGTCAGCGTGAAGCGGTGATCGTCCACAATCCAGCCGAACGGCTCCGCGATCCGGACTCGCCGCTGCGGACGTTTCGGAGGACGTTCGGCAAGGTGCAGGCGCCGCACCGGGGGCGATGGCTCACCCACGACCAGGCGTACGGCCAACTCGTCGGCGCCTGCCAGGACGGCACGTTGATCGGTCTCCGTGACGAGATCGTGATGCGCCTCGGACTTGCTGGCATGCGCATCGGTGAGGTGGCGTCGCTGCGGATCGTCGATGTCGCAGCGCTACCGACGATCACCTGGACCGGCAAGGGCCGGCGTCCCCGTTCCATGACCGCCGGCGCAACACTCGTGGACGCCATCGGGCGCTACCTCGACGATTACCCCGAACCCGGTCCCGAGGATCCGTTGATCTGCCGTCAGAAGCCCGGAGCAGCCCGTCAGGGAGGACCACGACGCCTCGACTGGCACCACGCCGTCAGCCCTCGCACGCTCTTCGTCGTCGTCAACCAGCGGGGCAAGGCCGCCGGACTCGGACACGTCGCCCCGCACGACCTCCGTCGCACCGCCGCAGCCATCCTCCACCGGGCCACGACCGACGACGGTGCGCACCACTTCGACCTGCTCGACATCCAACGGGTGCTCGGCCACTCCGACCCGGCCACGACCATGAAGAGCTACCTCGAACCGATGGACACCGACGTACTAGACCTGCGCGGAGTTTCATGATCGGGGCCAGGCTTGTTGGAACGAGGTGAGCGCCCAGCACACTGGGAGCCATCGTTCGAGCAGGGCGCGGTGTTGTTTCGGGACGGTGAGGCACCTCCATTGCTTGAGCCGGCCGATGCTGTGTTCGACACGGACCCGGTTCGATGACAGCACCGAGTTGAAGAACCGGTCGGTCTTGGTGAGCTCGCTGTTGTCTCGGGGCCGTCGGGTGGGCAGTTCGACTGCTTCGACGTCGTGTTGTAGTCCTTGGAACCCGGAGTCCGCGAGGACGTCAAGGCCGGAGTCGGCCAGGTGGGATGGGAGGTTCGCGTCGCGGAGCGCGGTGAGGTCGTGGGTGGCGCCACCGAGCAGCGGTGTGACCCACAACAGATTCGACTCCGCGTCGCAGACGGCGATGGTCTTGAGGGTGTGGGTCTTCTTCTTGCCCGAGT
>JAFDWA010000629.1 GCA_018268735.1 Actinomycetota bacterium
ACCTGTGCCGACTCCACGGCGAGCCGCTGCTGCTCGTCAGCACCCGCTACCGGCTCCTCGCCGTCGCGACCGGACCGGCGACGTCGCCACCGCGCATCGTCGTGTCGATCGTCGGCCGGCTCGAGGACGGCTCGATCGTCGAGCTCGTGGGCGACGGCGATCAACCCGCCTGGCAGATCGTCGGCCTCAGCGGCTGACCGACGCGGTGGGTTCACGCCCGAGGAGGCGGTCGACGATCGCGTCGGCCGCCTCCTCCGGTGAGCGCGCCGTCGTGTCGATCGTGATCTCCGGCGCCTCGGGCGGCTCGTAGGGCGAGTCGATCCCGGTGAAGTTCGCGAGCTCGCCACGTCGGGCCTTGGCGTAGAGGCCCTTGACGTCACGCGACTCGGCGACCGCCAGCGGCGTGTCGACGAACACCTCGACGAACTCCCCCTCCCCGATCCGCTCCCGGGCCGCCCGACGCTCGGAGCGGAACGGCGAGATGAACGACACGAGGACGATCAGCCCTGCGTCGGCCATCAGGGCAGCGACCTCGGTGACCCGACGCAGGTTCTCGACGCGGTCCGCGTCGCTGAAGCCGAGATCGCGGTTCAGACCGAACCGGACGTTGTCGCCGTCGAGCAGGTAGGTGTGTCGACCGAGGCCGTGCAGCTTCGACTCGACGATGTCCGCGATCGTCGACTTCCCCGCACCCGACAACCCGGTGAACCACACCACCGCCGGCTTCTGGTCCTTGGCTGCGGCGCGTGCCGACTTGTCGACCGTGGTCGGCTGCCAGCGGATGTCACTCGACTGGCGCAACGCCGAGCGGAGCATCCCGGCGGCCACCGTGGCGTTGGTGACGCGGTCGACGAGGATGAAGCCGCCCATGTGCCGGTCGTCGTGGTACGCGTCGAACGGGACCGGGCGGTCCAGGGTGACGTCGCACTCACCGATCTCGTTGAGCGTCAGGGTCTCGGCTTCGAAGTGCTCCATCGTGTTGACGTCGACCCGATGCCGTGGCGCGGCGAGCGTGGCCTGGGCCGTGGTGGCGCCCACCTTCAGCAGGTAGCTGCGGCCGGGGAGCATCTCGGCGTCGTCCATCCAGACCACGTCCGCACGGAACCGGTCGGCGACCTTGCACGGTGCGCCGGCAGCCACGAGCACGTCGCCGCGGCTGACGTCGATCTCGTCGGCGAGCGTCACGGTGACGGACTGGCCGGCGACCGCCTCGTCGAGGTCGCCGTCGAAGGTGACGATGCGCTCGATCCTCGACGGACGGTTCGACGGCGCCACCACCACCGGGTCGCCGGGGCACAGGCGGCCGCTCACGATCTGACCGGAGT
>JAFDWA010000062.1 GCA_018268735.1 Actinomycetota bacterium
AAGCGGTCGTGGTCGACCTTCGACCAGGAGAACGCCCACAGCAGCCAGACGGTGTAGGACACGAGCGTCGTCGCCGCTGCTGCCCGCGGCGCCCGCCGGGTGAGCATCCAGATCGCCGCGGCGACGACGACGATCCGGAGCGCGAGCATCGACGCCTGCGTCGGGGGGCCGAGGTGCAGGATCCTCGCCAGCAGCACCGGCCGGTAGAAGGCTGCCGGAGCGTTGTCGTGGATCGCGTTCCAGCCGTCCTTGGATGCGGCGGTGAACAGGATCACCGCCGCGATGAGCCGGGCGAACACGTCGCCGCGTTCGACCGGCACCGCCTCGAACCAGTAGCGCTGCCAGCCGGCTCGGGAGCGATCCACGAGGCTCGGTGGCCTCGGTGGCGTCGATGCGTCGACCACGCCGGTCACGGGCCGGCTCCGGCGGTCCACGTCTGGACGACCTTCGTGTAGGAGGCCTCGGGACGGCCGTCGACGAGCATCCGCCCGGTCCTGCGGAGGCGGAGCTCCACGAGCGGGTCCGACGGGTGCGCCTTGTTCCACACCGCGGCGAGCGATGCCATCTGCTCGGCGGTGAGCCGACCCGACGGCGACTGCTGGCCCTCGACCTCGGCGCGTCGCAAGCCGAACGCCGAGGCGTCGAGGCGGAGCTCCCGGCCGGATTCGGTGACGCCGGTGAAGTCGACCTTGGTGACGCGTCCCGTCGGCTTCACGGGGTGGGAGAACATGCGGAACGGCGCAAAGGGCCAGTCGTCGTCGGTGAGCACGGTCGCCCCGACCACGGTGAGCACGACCAGCACGACCGCGACCGCGGAGCGCCACCACGCACCGGGGATCGGCTCGGTCTGCACCTCAGCCACGGCGCTGACGCTCCTCAGCCACGGCGCCGACACTAGGGCCTCCACGACAGGATGCCCCGCTGCAGGCCGGACGACTTCGGTCACGTCGCTCCCTCGCCCTCGCCGGCTGTCGTCGACGACCCGGATCCACTACGGTAGAACACGTTCTAGTTTTCTCCGGAGGAGCCGTCCGTGCAGGTCCGATCGCCGTTCCCCATCCCCTTCGGCTGGTTCCAGGTCGCCTGGTCCGCCGACCTGGCGCCGGGAGCGGTCGAGCCGATCGAGTACTTCGGCCGCCACCTGGTCCTGTGGCGCGACGAGAGCGGCGCAGCGCACGTGAACGACGCGTTCTGCCCGCACCTCGGCGCCCACTTCGGCTACGGCGGCCACGTCAACGGCAACGACATCGTCTGCCCGTTCCACGGGTGGCGCTTCGACTGCGACGGGCGCAACACCCACATCCCGTACTCGCAGCGGACCAACAAGAAGGCCTGCGTCGAGCCGTTGCCGGTCCGCGAGGTCAACGGCCTCATCATGGCCTGGTACCACCCCGAGGGCGCTGAGCCGACCTGGGAGATCCCGGTGGTCCCCGAGTTCAACGACCCGGACAACTTCACGGCGGTCGAGACCCGCGAGTACCTCATCGGCGCACCGTGGCAGGACCTCGCAGAGAACGGCGTCGACGCGGCGCACTTCCGCTACGTCCACCACACCGAAGAGGTGCCCGAGCTCGAGAGCTACGAGACCGACGGCCCACTCGCGAAGATGCGGTCGATCCAGAAGTTCCCCACGCCGCGCGGTGTCGTCGACGGTCGCATCGACGCCGACTCGTTCGGCCCTGGCTTCAGCGTCATCCGCTTCTCCGGCATCGTCGACACGTTCCTGATGGGCTGCAACACGCCGCTGACCCGCAACAGCTGCTTCATGCGCTTCACGTTCACAGTCCGCAACATGGGCGACGAGGCGTTGAACTCGACGGTCGGCAAGGCGTTCGTCGCGGAGATCGACAAGCAGGTCCAGGAGGACCGGCCGATCTGGCAGAACAAGGCCTTCCTCGCGCGCCCGGCGCTCGCCGACACCGACGGCCCGTTCACCAAGTTCCGCCGCTGGGCCTCGCAGTTCTACGCAGAGGGCGTCGACGACTCGCAGCTCGTCTACTTCCCCACCGAGACGAAGGCCTACGACCCGATCCAGACCGCGTCACGCACCTTCGGGTCGGACCCGACCGCAGACTGATCAGCGGACGCTTCCAGGGGGCGTCGGCCACTCGGGCATCTCCGGTCGTGCGGGTGGCTGCGGTGCGTGTGGTTGCGGTGCGGGTGGTTGCGGTGACGGGTCCGCCACGCCCGATCGATGCCAGGTGACCGTCACCGAGGCTGGGGAAGGGGACTCGGGGCCACCGCCGTCGCGGCGGTCCCGGGATCGTCGGACCAGCCCGACGATCAGCAGGATCGTGCCGAGGACGAACATGATCGCTGCCACACCCGCGACGGACAGGAAGCCGAGGAGCGGCCCCATCAGGTGCTGCACGTCGCCGTCGCCGAAGGTCCGCCCGACGGTGAACCGCGTCGTCGGAGGAGCAGCCGACGGCTCCCCGGGGAAGCTGCACGACGCGGCGTAGTCCCCGGGTCCGAGCTCCGCCACCACCACCGGCGTGAACGAGGAGCGTCCGCTGAGCGACGTGCTGCCGTACGTCGGCGCCACGAGGTCGACCGGAGCGCCGCTCGTGGTCGCCATCGAGCACCTGGGCAGCACCGTCCGCTCGTCGACGGCGACCGCCACCGTCATCGTGTCCCGATCGGTGCCGCTGAGCCCGCGGTCGACGCGGAAGCGGAGCTCACCTGGCACCTTCGCCGTCGGATCGCCCTCGGCGACGACGTCACGTCGGAGCCCGGCGACATCGATCCGGCTCGCCAGGACGGTGAACGCGGCCATCCCACCGAGGATCGACACGGCCAGCAGGATGCTCCCGGTGATGATCAGTCCGCGACCTCGCTGCAACGGGTTCAGGGCTTGTCGCTGCTGACGATCCACATGGCGTAGAACTGCGCGGCGCCGCCGTAGGCATGGCCGAGCGCGACCTTCGCACCGTCGATCTGGTGGTCGCCGGCCTGGCCTCGCACCTGCATCGCGGCCTCACCGAAGCGGATCATCCCGGACGCGCCGATCGGGTTGGTCGACAGCACGCCGCCGGAGCAGTTGACCGGCAGGTCACCGTCCATCGAGGTCGCACCGGACTCGGTCATCTTCCAGCCCTCGCCCTCCTCGGCGAAGAGCAGGCCCTCCATCCACATCGGTTCGTACCACGAGAACGGCACGTAGATCTCCGCGACGTCGATGTCGCGACGCGGGTCGGTGATCCCCGCCTGGCGGTAGAGCTCCGCCGCGCAGTCGAGGCTCGCCTGGGGTCGCACCTGGTCACGACCCGACGCCATCGCCGGTTCGGAGCGCATCGCGGTGGCGTGGATCCACGCCGGAGGGATGCCGGTGGCGGCCTGCGCCGCGTCGGCGGCCGCCTCGCCGCCGAGGACCATCGCGAACGCGCCGTCGGAGGACGGGCAGGTCTCGGCGTAGCGGATCGGCTCCCACAACATGAACGACTCCTTGATCGAGTCGTAGGTGATGTCGGGTTCGTGCAGGTGCGCGTACGGGTTCTTGAGGGCGTTGAGCCGGTCCTTGAGCGCCACGAGGATGCCGATGTCATCGGGTGCGCCGGAGCGTCGCATGTACTCGCGGATGAACGGTGCGAAGTAGCCGCCGGCACCGGCGACGAGCTGCTGCTGGAACGGGATCGGGAACGACAGCGCCCACATCGCCTCTGACACCGACTGCTGCTCCCAGCCGATGGTCAGCACCCGCTCGTGCACGCCGGACTCGACGTGGGACGCGGCGACGATCGCCGTGGATCCGCCGACCGATCCGGCGGTGTGGACCCGAAACAGCGGCTTGCCGACCGCGCCGAGCGCTTCGGCCAGGTACGGCTCGGGCATCATGACGCCCTCGAAGAAGTCGGGCGCCTTGCCGACCACGACGGCGTCGATGTCGTCCATCGTGAGCTGGGCGTCGTCGAGCGCTCGGTACGCGGCCTCCCGCAGCAGGCCGGGCAGCGACACGTCGCCGCGCACCGAGGCGTACCTGGTCTGGCCGACGCCGATCACCGCAACCCGGTTGGCACCCATCACTCACCCTCCAGGACGCAGACGAGGTTCTGTTGCAGCAGCTGGCCGCCGGTGGCGTGCGCGACGCCCCGCCCGGCGGTGCCGGCCGAGATCCGGTCAGCGACCTCGGCGATGCGGATCAGGCCCGCGGCGAGCATCGGGTTGGCGGCGAGCGCCCCACCCGACGGGTTCACCTCGACGCCGTCGCCGAGGCCGAGCTCGGTGCGCACGATCTTCTCCTGGTGGGAGAAGGGCGCGTGCAGCTCCGCGATGTCGACGGCGGCTCCGGCCAGTCCCGCCTTCTGCGCCGCCAACGCGATCGACGGTGCGGTGGTGAGATCCCTCGCCCCGAAGTTGTGGCTGTCGATGCGGTGGTCGATGCCGCGGATCCACGCCGGTCGGTCGCTCCACGCCCGCGCCCGGTCCCCCGCGGCGAGCACGACGGCGACGCCCCCGTCGGAGATCGGCGGCAGGTCGTGGCGTCGCAGCGGATCGCTGAACATCGGCGCGGCGAGCAGCTCGTCGACCGACGGCGACCCGCTCACCTGGGCGTGCGGGTTGGCGGTCGCGGCGGTGCGGTTGCGGTGCGCGATCTGCGCCATCTCCTCGGCGGTGATCGTGCCGGCGTCGAGCATCGCCCGGGCCTGCAGGCCCGCCATCGCCACCGAGTCGGGCCACAGCGGACCGTAGTAGTAGGGGTCGAGGCCACGGCTCATCACCTTGGGCAGATCGCCGGGTGACGCCTTCGAGTAGCTGTAGACGAGCGCGGTGTCGGCGTGGCCGGCCTGGATCTTCAACCACGCCTCGTACAGCGCCCACGCGCCGTCCATCTCGACGTGGCTCTCGACGATCGGCGGGTAGGCGCCGACGGCGTCGAGGGTCATCACGAAGCTGAACGCCTGGCCGGCCAGGTAGTCGGAGCTGCCGGAGCAGGTGAAGTCGATCTCGCCGATGCCGCCGACCGCGTCGAGGACCTGCCGGATGACCGGCTGGATCATCTCGACCTCGCTGAGCTCGGGAAGGGCCCGGCGGTGGTCGGTCTGCGCCGTGGCGACGACCGCGACGTCTCGTGCGGGCGCCATCACATGTGTCCCTTCAACTGCTCGGCCGGCACGTCGGGCTCGTCGATCGGGCGCCAGTACCGGATGTTCTCACTCGAGGTGGTGAGCTCGTCGTCGTCGACCCAGACCGGTTCGACCCGCATGCCGATGCGCACCTTGTCGTAGTCGATCTCGCCGACGGTGCCGTACAGCGACACGGCAGCACCGTCGGGGAGGAACAGGGCCGACACGAACGGCGTCGGCGGCGCGTTGACCCCGAAGCCGATGTGCACGACGCAGAACGACGTGATCGTGGCCTTGGGTCCCACCTCGACCTGCTCGGTGGTGAGGAGACCCGACACCGGCGCGACGCCGGTCGGCGCCACGTAGACCTCACCGGTCGACGGACAGCGCTCACCGAGGATCTTCTTGTGCTCGAGGCCCCGCAGGTACCGGGTGCGGGCCCTGCCAGGTGAGTAGTCGTAGACCATCGCCGCGGGCATCCGGACCCGCTGGACGGGTTCGGCGGCGCCGAGGTCGGGCACGGTGGGCTGCGGTTGGGTCCACAGCCCGTCGGGCAGGGTCGAGATGCTGCGATCGCTGTCTGTGCTCACGTCAGGCCTCCAGCAGTTCGAAGCAGGCGATGTCGGTGATCAGCCCCTCGGGCTCCTCGGCCCAGCGGATGCGGACCCGGGCACCGGTGCGCACCGAGTCCGGTCCCGGTACGTCGATCACGTGCAGCATCGAGGTGTCCGCACCGTCGAGTCGGATCAGCGCCAGCGCGTGCGGCGTCGACAGCGGCTCGTCCTCGCGGGGTTCGGCGACCCAGCTCCACGAGGTGACGGTGCCCTCGGCGCCGACCTCGACCATGTCGCTCAGCGGTGCACCCGTCGTCGGGTCGTACTCGGCCGGCGGGCACACGACACGGCCGTCGGCGCCCCGGATGCCGAGGACGCGCTGCTCGCGCAGTCCGGTCAGGAACGCACCGATCACGGGTCCGGTCGTGCGCATGAACCCGTACTCGATGACGAGCGGGGCATGCAGGAGCTCTGCGCCACCCTGTGCGTCGTTCACCAGGAACCCCCGAGGTGTTGAACGGGACACGTCCACCGGGGTCCGGTGAGCGCCGGCCCGCACGCTAGAACACGTTCCCATTTTCCGGCGAGCCGAGGTCAGGCGCGGGCGGCGCCGTCGAGAAGTCGACGCACGTTCGCTCCCACCAGGGACACGACATCGTCGTGAGCGGCGACGTCGAGGTTCGCCCTGAGGCACTCCAGCAGCTCGATGACCGCCTGCCGGGAGCGCTCGGCGCCGAGGCGCCACCGACGCGCCTCGGCGACCATGTCCTGCACAGTCGTCGATCCGATGTCCATCACGTCGTGGACCGACATCGCAGCGGTGCGTCGGAGGTCGGGCGAGAGAGCAGTCGGGACGGTGTCGTAGAGCGGAGCCAGCCGGATCGAGCCGTCCGAGATCGTGAACGCGATGTTCTTCGCGTGGCAGTCCGAGTTGCCGGTCGCCGTCGTGAAGGCCACGACCCGGACGAGCGACTCCAGCTGCTCCAGGGGATCGCGGGAGTAGGAGTCGAGCAGATCAGCTGCGTGCCACCAGCTCGGAGGACCCGCTGTGGGCACCGACTGGTACTTCGCTCGACCGCGGACGCCATCAGGCGCAATCCCGAGCGCCTGGAGCAGGTCCTCCTGATGCGTCCGAGTGACACGGCCTTCGACGACCGTCCGGTCGAAGCGACCGACGATCAGCGCGGACCGGTTGCCGAATCGGGCGAGCTCGACTTCGATCGACGTGAGGCCGACGGAGCGCGCGAGGTGCAGGCACGCTGCCTCTGCGTCGACGATGCCGGGGCGGTCGGGGGGATCGAACTTCAGGATGTGGGTCGACGGGTAGCCGTGGGTGGGCCGGGCCCAGCCATCGGCCGTCTTCACCAGCACCAACTTGTCCTGGAGACCGGCCAGCGACAACTCGGAGTCGTCGTGGATGCCCAACGGGTTCGAAGCCAGCTCGCCGATCTCACGATCCAGCTCGTTCGCGCCGTACGGAACAGCCCGTGGCTCCCGGATCGGAGCTCCCCGGACGACGATCTCGAAGGCGCCGGCGATGTCGCGCCCATATCGAGCGAGCATGCCGAAGGTGTCTGACGCAGCGACGTCGGCCGCCGAGGCCAGCGTCAGCAGGTGCTGACCCTCTGGGAGCAGCCCGCGCGCCCAGCCAGATGCGTCGTGACGGCCGGACCGCAGTGGCATCGAGCACGACAGCACGATCGAACCGGCCGAATCCTTCTCGAGCAGATCCGACGCGTACTCGACCACCAGTCCCGACCGGCGACGCCGGAGGGTTGCGATCACCACGCCGTCACGTCGCACCTCCAGCTCGTCAACCACCGGCGACCTCCGGTCCGGTGACCTCGCCATGTTCGCCCTCTGCGTCGGGCTCGATGCTCCAGCTGACCGTGACATCTGCTCCCAGCCGGCGCAGTGTCCTGAGGAGGTGCTCGATCAACCGGTTGGTGCGACCGCTCTCCAGGCTCGCGACGTAGGACCGCTGGATCCCCGTCCGCTCCGCAAGATCGGCCTGCGTGAGGCCTCGAGAGCGTCGGACCTCGGACACCGCCATCCCGAGATCGGCGCCGCGCCGGATCACGAAGTGCCGTCGGAGCGGCTCGACCGCTGGTGCGTCTATATCGTGTCAGGCTAGTGCCCTGACCGGCAACGTTTGGGGGGCGCGTCCACCACTTGGGGGTGGCGG
>JAFDWA010000630.1 GCA_018268735.1 Actinomycetota bacterium
TGTGGTACTGGGCTCGCGCTGAGCGGGCGTTGCCGGCGCCGCGCAGCACCGTGACCATCGCCGGTGCGACGCGGACGCGGCCGGCCCCGGCGGACACCTGAGGTGACCACGACCGACCCGGCCCCGACGATCCGGTCGTCGGGGCAGGCCGACGCGTCACGCGGCGTCGACGCGGTGTCCGTCGTCGAAGAGCCGGAGCGGCCGCGGTGGTACCGGCCGGCGCTGTGGGTGCTGCTCGTGCTCGTGGGCATCGCCTACCTCTGGGGCCTGGGTGCGTCGAAGTGGGCGAACAGCTTCTACTCCGCCGCGGCCCAGGCAGGATCGGTGAGCTGGAAGGCGCTGTTCTTCGGGTCGTCGGACGCTGCGAACGCGATCACGGTGGACAAGCCCCCTGCGTCGCTGTGGGCGATGGGGTTGTCGGCCCGCGTGTTCGGCGTGAACCCGTGGTCGATCCTCTTCCCTCAGGCGTTGATGGGCGTCGGCAGCGTCGCGCTGGTCGTCGCGACGGTGCGGCGGTGGTTCCGGCCGGCTGCCGCGCTGCTCGCTGGAGCCGTGTTCGCTGCCACCCCCGTTGCGGCGTTGATGTTCCGGTTCAACAACCCCGATGCCCTGCTGGTCCTGCTGCTCTGCGCTGCGGCGTACGCGGTGACGCGAGCGATCGACGTCGAAGGAGGATCGTGGCGGTGGCTGGCGCTCGCCGGGACGCTCGTCGGCCTGGCCTTCTTGTCGAAGATGCTGCAGGCGTTCGTCGTCGGACCGGCCTTCGCCTGCGCCTACCTCGTCGCCGCACCGACGGGACTCGGACGTCGGATCCGGGATCTGTCAGTGCTCGCGGCGACCACCTTCGCCGGTGCCGCATGGTGGATCGCGATCGTGGAGCTGTGGCCGGCATCCAGCCGTCCGTACATCGGCGGATCGCAGCACAACAGCGTCCTCGAGCTGGTGTTCGGCTACAACGGCTTCGGCCGCCTGACCGGCAACGAGGTGGGCTCGGTTCGCAGCCAGGCGACGATCGCATCCACCGGTCGTTGGGGGCCGACCGGTTGGCTGCGGATGTTCAACGTCGGCTTCGGCGGTCAGATCTCGTGGCTGCTGCCCGCAGCCCTGCTGCTGCTCGTCGCGGGAGCTGTCTGGACGTTGCGCTCGCCGCGCACCGACCGGGCCAGAGCCGCGCTGATCATCTGGGGCGGCTGGCTGGTCACCACCGGGGTCATGTTCAGCCTCGGTCAGGGGATCATCCACCAGTACTACACGGTGGCGCTGGCGCCGGCGATCGGTGCGGTGATCGGCATCGGCGCATCGCTGGCGTGGGATCGGCGCT
>JAFDWA010000631.1 GCA_018268735.1 Actinomycetota bacterium
CCTCTCAAGGTGGCGGCACGGGTTCGAATCCCGTTGGGGGTGCTCGAGTGAATCCCCTGCAACTGCAGGGGATTCTCCGGTTCCGGGGTCATGTTGACGCTGACGAGACAACCCTGCGCCCCGCGAGAAACCCGCGGCGTCCGCGGGGCGCGTGGCTGGATCAGGCCCGCTGTCGTCGCCGTTCGCCGAGGTCCGCAGCCGGTCGACCAGGTCGTCGAGCCGCTCGGCCAAGGATCGGTCGCGGTCAGCTGCTGCCTTCTGGTAGCGGATCGCCGCGGAGGTAGTGGAGTGGCCGAGCCGTGCCATGACCTCTCGCATGGTCGCGCCCTGCTGCGTGGCGATCGTGCCCGCAGCACGCGCAGGTCGTGGAAGTGCACCTCGTCCAGGCCGAGTGTCGACCGCGCTGCCCGCCACTCCCGCTGGAACCAGCCGTCGCTGATGATGCCGCCGGCCTCGCCGGGGAACAACGGGCCATCAGGGTCACCACTGACGAAGGCGGTCAGATGGGCATCGATCGCGTCGAGCACGAAGCGAGGGAGCGTCACCGTGCGTTGGCTCGAGTCCGTCTTGGTGGTCGTGCGGCGCGAGCGCTTGTCGATCGACTCCCGCACGGTCAGGATGCCGTGCAAGCAGTCACAGTTGCGCATGGCGTCTGCGTCGACCGATCGCGCAGGCCAGCGAAGCCGGCGACGAGGATCATCGGGCGGATCCGAGCGTGCGCGATGTCAGCGAGCGCCAGGACGACCTCGGCGGGCACGAACGGGCGCTCGGTGTGCGGATCGGATCCGGCACCCTTGATCCGACACGGGTTGCGGGGGATCAGATCATCCTCGACAGCGGTGGCGAGGATCGCGTGCATGATCTGGTAGGCCCGTGAGGCGGTCGACGGGATGCGTTCGTGCAGCGGCCGGAACCAGCGACGGATCTCGTCGGGGGTGAGCCGACCGATCGGGGTGGCACCGAAGGTCGCGTACACGTGGCGTTGGAGCGTCTCGGCGTAGTTGTCCCGGGTCGTGGACGCGAGCGACCGACCCTCGAGCCACTGCTCCGCGTAGCGGCGGAACGGGATGCGCCCTCCGCTCGGGTCATAAGCGATGCCACGACTCTGCGCGGCCTCGGTCTGCGACTTGAACGCCTTCGCCCGCTCCAGCGAGTCGAAGCGCCGCGAGCGTTCGGTCTGACCCGGTGCGGGTCGCCACCGCACCTCATAGCGGACACCTCGGGCGGTGTTGAACCGACGGATCGACGCCATGGTCGGACGCTACCTCTTGCCCGCCAGGACATCGTTCCGCTCTTTGGGAGGTGGGCTTGCCGTCGGGA
>JAFDWA010000632.1 GCA_018268735.1 Actinomycetota bacterium
AGACCCTCGTCGACCGGCATGAACCCACGAGCTGCTTCCGCGGCGGCACGGAGGTCCGGATCCATCGGAGGTGTCCGCATCACGTCGGTCATCGCCAGTCGGCCCGTCGGCCCGGCCGCACGTCGATCACCAGCGATCAGACCGGCACGTCGCCGTGGAGCATCTCGAGGTCCTCCTCGTCAGGCTCCTCGCCGTGGTGGGTCACCTTGAACAGCCAGCGGTCGAGGATGAGGTAGCGACCGATCCACACGATGCCGAAGCCGAGCAGCTGGGCGCAGAACACCGCGAGCGCCTCGACCGCTCCGGGTGCCCGGTCATGGACCCAGCCCTCGACGAGGTAGGTGAGCCCGGTCGCGACCGTGACACCCAGCATCGCTGCGACCCAGAACACGAGCACCTGCGTCCGGAGGTTGTCCCGCGAGGTCGCTCGCCACACGAAGTGCTTGTTGGCGAAGAAGTTGGGGAGCGTGAGGATCGCCGCGGCGGTGATCGACGCCCAGGTGAAGTTGTTGTCGGAGCCCTTGTAGACCGTCGCAGCGAGGATCTGGATCAGGACCTGGCCGACCGGCACGAAGACCACCGACACCGCTGCGTAGCGGATCTGCTTGCGACCCTCGTCGGACCGCGCGTGGTCCATGACCGCTGTGGGGGAGATCTTCACGGTCCACCACCGTACCGGAGGCACCCCTTCGCCCTGAAGCACGCAGGGTGCCGGCCTCCCGCAGGATGGCAGCCGTAGCGGGCACGCCTCACGTCGAGGTGGACGTGAGACGTGCCGAGTTCGGGGTGGAGGGGGCGGCGAGGGGAGAATGGCCCACATGGACCAGAACGCAGTCGACGCGCTGATCACCCTGCTCGACCTCGAAGCGATCGAGGTCAACATCTTCCGGGGCGCCGTGAGCCCCGACCGGGGCGACCAGAGGGTCTTCGGCGGCCAGGTCGCCGGCCAGGCGCTCGTCGCCGCGGCACGCACGATCGAGGCCAACCACGTCGTGCACTCGCTGCACGCCCAGTTCCTCCGCCCCGGGGATCCGGCGATCCCGATCATCTACGAGGTCGACCGCTCCCGCGACGGCCACTCGTTCTCGACCCGACGCGTCCGAGCAGTCCAGCACGGCAGATCGATCTTCACGCTCTCGGCGAGCTTCCAGCTCCCCGAGGACGGCTTCGACCACCAGTTCGACATGCCGTCCGGCCTGCCGGCCCCGGAGGACCTGCCCGACTTCAAGGAGCGGATGGCGCCGTGGAAGGACGTGTTCGCCGACTACTACGACCGCCCCCGACCCATCGACACCCGCTACTGCGAGACCGGACCG
>JAFDWA010000633.1 GCA_018268735.1 Actinomycetota bacterium
GACGGACATCGCCGTGGTCGAGCGCGGAGGCGATGGGCTCGAGGGTCCGATGGATGGGCCGCGGTAGCGTCCGTCGGTGACCTCTCCTGCCGAGTCGACCCCGGGCTCCGTCGCGCCCCGCGAGTCGATGATCAGCGTCGGGTTCGTCATGGTCACGCTGTCGACGCTGGCCTACTTCCTCGCGCTCGGCGCCCTCATCCCGACCCTGCCGCGATACGTCGAGAAGGAGCTTCGGGGCGGCAGCGTCGCGGTCGGTGTGGTCGTCGGTGCCTTCGCGGTGTCCGCGGCGTTGCTGCGTCCCCTTGCTGGACGTCTCGGCGACACTCGGGGGCGGCGGGTGCTGGTGATCGGTGGCTCGTTGATGATGGGCCTGTCAGTGCTCGCCTACAACCTCGTCGACGGCGTCGTGGCGTTGACGCTGCTGCGCCTGGCGACCGGCGCCGGTGAGGCGGCCATGTGGGTCGGTGCCGCGACCGCGATCCAGGACATGGCACCGGAGGACCGTCGGGGCGAGGCAGCCTCGTACTTCTCGGTGTCCCTCTACGCGGGTCTCGCCTTCGGCCCGCTGATCGGCGAAGCGCTGCGCACCGGCTCCGGCTACCACGCCGTGTGGCTGTTCGCCGGGGCTTGCGGGATCGCGGCGAGCCTGCTCGGCATGGGAACCCCCAACGACGTCCGCGGAGAGCCACAGCCGTTCCGGCTGCTGCACCCCGCCGCGTTCGGACCTGGGTCGATCCTGCTGCTCGGGATGCTGCCGTTCATCGGGTTCGCGACGTTCATCGCGTTGTACGGCCCGACGCTCGGAGTCGACGACGTCGCCCCGTTCCTGCTCCTCTACGGCGTCCTCGTGCTCGTGATCCGGGTGATCGGTGCCCGGCTGCCGGACCGCCTGGGCTGGGCGCGGGCATCGTCGATCTCACTGGTCGTCCTCGGTGCAGCAGGCCTGCTGCTCGGCCTGTGGGGATCGGTGAGCGGCGTCTGGTTGGCGGTCGTCGCGCTCGCCGTGGGCATGTCGCTGCTGTTCCCGGCTCTGTTCAGCGCGGCGGTGTCGGCCGTGCCAGAGCACGAACGAGGCCAGGCAGTGGGGACGTTCTCCCTGGCGTTCGACATCGCCAACGGCCTCGGGCCAGCGGTGCTCGGCATCGTCGTCGCGGTCGGTGACTACCGCTCGGCGTTCCTCGTGGCCGGGCTCGCCGCCCTCGCCGGACTCGCGCTCGTCCGCCCTGTCGCCCGCCGACAGGCATAACGTCCCGTCCCCTGACGCGAGCGACTCCAGGAGGTCCGGTGGGTACGAACCAGCGCAGCCAGATCGAGAT
>JAFDWA010000634.1 GCA_018268735.1 Actinomycetota bacterium
GGGCCCATCGGCCACAGGTAGCCGATGTTCTGGTGGGTGATCGTGCCGAGGCCGATGTTCGGGTCCCACATCGACACGGCGCGCGACAGGAGGCGTCCGGGGTCGAGGTACAGGTAGGTCTTGGTGTCGGCGCCGATGCGGCCCGGCTTGGTGAGCAGCAGCGGGACGTACGCGACCGCAACGAGCAGGACCGCACCGATCGACGGGCGACGGCGGGGGACCGGAACCGGGGGCCCGGAGGGTGGCGACTCGGACTCCATGGTCGGACGCCGACGTTATGCGAGCATGACCGCTGTGACGAGCCACGTGCGCCCCCGCGCCTTCGGGCTCGATGTGATCCGGGTGCTCGCGGCGCTCGCCGTGGTCGTCACCCACGTCGCGTTCGTGACCGGGGTGGTGAACCCGCAACGATGGTCGTCGCCGTTGCGCGACGTCCTGCCCCGCCTCGATGTCGGCGTCAACGTGTTCTTCGTCCTGTCCGGACTGCTCGTCACGCGGCCGTTCGTCCGGCGCTACCTCGCCGGGAGCGCCCAGGGTCCCCTGTCGGCCTACGCACGCCGTCGCCTGAGTCGGATCTACCCGTTGTACTGGGTGGTGCTGGGCGTGGTGGTGCTGACCGCGGCGACACGGCCGTCGTGGACGCAGCTGCTCGCCGATGCCCTCCTCGTGCACACCTACCGCCCAGCGTGGGCGATCGGGCCGATCACCCAGTCCTGGAGCCTCGCGACGGAGGTGGCCTTCTACGCGTTCGTGCCGGTGTGGTTCGCTGTCCTCCGGCGACTCGCGGTCCGCTTCGGCTGCCACACAGCCGGCTCGCGGTCGAAGCTCCTCGCAGCGGGGCTCGTCGGTTGGGTGCTCGTGGCGCTCGCGTGGCGGGTCGGCGTCGTTGTGTGCACCGACCGCTTCGTGGTGGGGGTGCCCGGAGCGGTCGACACGCGCGGCGCTCTGCTCACCTGGTTGCCGAACCACCTCGACGCGTTCGCCGTGGGCGCTGCGTTGGGGCTCTGGCTCGAGTCCGGTCGTGCGAGGGTGCTCACGCCCTGGGCACGGATTTCCTGCTACGCGGCTGCTGCTGGGGCGTTGTGGACGGCGTCGAACGCGCTCGGGCTCCCGCCCGTGTTCACCGGCTTCGACGGTCCACAGACCCTGTGGCGCCATGCGCTGTTCGTGGTCTGTGCCGGGGCGCTCGTGGCGCCCTCCGCTGCGGCGCTGTCGCGGGTGGGCGTCACTCGGCGGGCGTGGACCCCTGCCCTCGTGACGCGGCTCGCGACCGGTGCGGCGCTGGCCTCCTACGGGGTCTACCTCTGGCACCA
>JAFDWA010000635.1 GCA_018268735.1 Actinomycetota bacterium
ACCGCCGTCGTCACCCAGTTCCCCGCGCCGTCGCAGACCTTCATCCGCCGCAAGCTCGACGGGCTGAGTGCCGCCGGGATGGACGTCCGGGTCGCAGCCGCACAGTTCACCGAGCCCTCATCGAGCACAGGCCTCCCGTACCTGTACCTGATGCCTTGGACGACCACTAGCGCAGCACTCGCACCCGAGAGCCGTTCCGCCTGGCGTTCGATGCTCGACGCAATTCCATCGCTGCGCCGTCGGGACGGTCGCCTGCGCGACACCCTTTCCACTGCGCCGCTCCTGGCCATCGACTCTGACATCGTCCACTTCGAGTTCTCCGGCATCGCCGTGTCGTACCTGGAACGCATCCCGGCACTCACGGAGAACTCGATCCTGGCCGTGAGCTGTCGCGGCGCAGCGGAGCAGATCGAACCGCTCGAGAACCCGACCCGGCAACGACAACTCGCCGAGGTGTTCGATGCCGCCACCCTCATCCACTGCGTGTCCGACGACATCCGCACCACGGTCGAGGGCTACGGCGCCGCGCCGGAACGGATCCTCGTCAACCGTCCAGCGGTGCCCGTCGCTCAGTTCGCTCCGCTGCGACGACCAGTCCGGTCAGACGACGGGCCGCTGCGCGTGCTCTCCATCGGCCGACTCCACTGGAAGAAGGGTTTCGACGACGGACTCCGCGCCATGGCCGGCCTGCGACGCAGCGGCATGGACGTCGCCTACCGGATCGCCGGCGAGGGCACCGAGCGGTCGAAGCTCGAGTTCATGATCCACGAGATGGACCTCGTCGACAGCGTCGAACTGCTGGGATCGTGCGATCAGCAGCGCGTGCGCGATCTCCTCGTGTGGGCGGATGTCCTGTTGCTGCCGAGCCTGAGCGAAGGGATCTCCAACGCCGTGCTCGAGGCGATGGCGGCCGGCGTGCCAGTGGTGTCGACTCGGTGCGGGGGGATGGCCGAGGTGGTGTCGGACCGTGCGACCGGACTCCTCGTCGACGTCGGCGATGTCACGGCCATGTCGGAGCACCTCGCGGAACTGGCTGCAGACCCTGAAATGCGATCACAGCTGGCGGACGCCGCGGCGGCGTACGCGGACGCGGAGCTCGACATCTCCCGCCAGGTCGAACGCTTCCTCAAGGCCTACCGTCGCATCACCGCCGCGTGACATGTCCGGCCTGTTCCGTTCCGTTCACGCTGTCGTGTCGCTCTCGAGCTGGTCGTGCGACAGCCCTACAGCCGCTGCCGTTTCCGGACGAAGCGGCTGTCGCGGAGGCGGTCGAGGATCCACCGTGCCTCGAGGGCCCTGCGCTCGCGGTC
>JAFDWA010000636.1 GCA_018268735.1 Actinomycetota bacterium
CGCCCGGGAGCAGCTGGTCGACCGGGACCTTGTAGAAGCGAGCGAGCCGGTGCAGGCGGGGCACCGAGATCGCACGTTCACCGCGCTCGTAGGCACCCAGGACGGAGGCCTTGAACTCGAGGTCCGAGACGCGCTCGACCTCCTGGAGCGACAGGCGCTTCTGCTTGCGGATCTCCCGCAGCCGCTCGCCGACCACCTTGGCGTAGTCGCCGTCGTCGAGTTGGTCGTGCTCACCCATGCTCAGCTCATCTCCTCGCTCATCACGCCGGATGGTCGCCCACGGCGATCGGTCATCCGGCGCCACCACTGTCCGTCAGCACACGACCACGTACCAGGAGGAAAACTACCCTCATCCACACGGAGGGTGGCCTGCTGCAGGGATCAACCCCGATCGTCGCGACGGAGCGTGGTCAGGACCACGCCTGCGGCGATCGCGGCGGTCTCCGCCCGCAGCACGTGCTCACCGAGCGACACCGACGGGACCCGCGCTCGGGCACGCTCCTCGTCGCTCCAGCCGCCCTCGGGTCCGATCAGGATCGAGCGGAGCCCGTCCGCAGGTGCAACCCCCCCGACGTCGGCGAGCGACCAACCCTCCCCGAGCAGCGATCCGAGCTGTGCCGAGTCGATCGTCGGGAGCCACAGCCGCCGGCACTGCGCGGTCGCCTCCGCGGCGACCCGGCGCAGGCGGAGGAGGTGCCGCCGCTCCCGCTCGGCATCCCACCGAACGACCGAGCGGGCCGAAGAGGTCACGACGATCCGGTCGACGCCGAGCTCGGTCAACTTCTGGACGACGAGCTCGGGCCGGTCCCCCTTCACCGGCGCGAACGCCACCGCGACCGGCGCCGACGGCACCGGCTCCCGTCCCGCCACCCCCGTCGGCTCGAGTCGATCCGCACCGCCCCACGTCGCCAGCCGCCAGCCACCCGCGCCATCAGCGGCGCACACGAGCTCACCCGGCCGGAGGCGCAGCACCCGCCCCAGGTGGTGCGCGGCGGGTTCGTCGAGCTCCAGATCTGCTCCGTCACCGAGGTCCGCCACCAGCACCTGCGCGGCAGCGAGCCGCCAGGGACGTTCGCCTGAGCTCCCGTCGACGCCAGGTGACGCTCCCACCCGCCGGGTCAGTGGCTCTGGAACGCCGAGCGGACCTTGGAGAAGAAGCCCTCGTCGGCAGGAGCGACGTCCTCGCCGCGCAGCTCGGCGTAGGAGCGGAGCAGCTCGGCCTCCTCGTCGGAGAGGCGCGCCGGCGTCTCGACGTCCACCACGACGATCAGGTCGCCGCGGCCACGCCCCCCCAGATGCGGCA
>JAFDWA010000637.1 GCA_018268735.1 Actinomycetota bacterium
AACCCGTCGCTCGCCCGCCTGACGTTCGCGCTGGCGCTCCTCGGCGCTGGCGCCGGCGTGATCGGGATGCTCGCCACGAGCGCCGTCGTGGTGCGCGTCGCGGGCATGTGCATCTGCCTCGTCGGGATCACCGCGACCGCGAACCTCGTGTCGGGCCCGATGCTGATGATCCGCTGGCATCGACGGCACACCGGCGTCGTCGCCCCCGACCAGGAGGTCCCGACATGACCCAGGATCCGATCGAAGCCGTCTACAACGCCCTCCGGCAGATCTACGACCCGGAGGTCGGCCTCGACATCATCAGCCTCGGGTTGGTCTACCGACTGGAAGCCGACGGCGACCGGGTGAAGGTCGACATGACGCTCACCACCCCCGGTTGTCCGGTCTCCGAGACGCTGCCGGAGATGGCACGGACCGCGGCGGCCGAGGCGCTCGGACCCGACGGGGCGGACCGCCTCGACTTCCAGGTCGTCTGGGACCCGCCGTGGAGCCCCGACCTCATCGATCCGGACAGCCTGGCGTCGTTGGGCCTCTGATCGCCGGCGACCGGGCGGGTGACGAACGACGGACTTCCGACGACGAGATCTGCGAAGCCAGGACTACGACGAGCTCACGACGGCGTCGGAGCGCTCGTGGCAAGCGGCGCGCACTGTCCGAGGGCGTGACGACCGATCGTGTTGCCGTAGCCGAAGACTCCAGGGTTCAACCCGAAGCAGGCGATGTTGCGTCCGATCGAGTTGCGCACGACGAACAGCGAGTTCGTGCCGGTGCCCGTCGCGTCGTTGCCGCCGGTCAACGTGATGTGGGCCAACAGCACGTTCTGGTCGATCGTGTTGAACAGGACGCCGATCCACTCCTCGGTCTGACCCACCATCGCGAGGTTGCCGTGGATCGTGTTGTTCTTGACCGACCAGGGGATCTCCGACCCCCCGCCCAACACCGCCACGTCGCGGCCCACGACGATCCCGTTCAGGAACACGCCCGCCGCTCCGAAGATCGTCACGCTGCCGTCGACGGTGATGTCGGAGTGCCCGGTGGGCTCCGTCGTGCAGGGATGCGCCGAGTTGCCGGTGTACTCCGGCGGCTGGCATCCCAGCCCGACCATCGAACCCGGCAGCCCGACCACGTCCCGGCCCACGGTGATGCTCGCCGGAGCGCTCTGCGCGTCGAGCACCGCTCCGGCGAGGACCAGCACGCTGCCACGGACGTGGATCACCGCACCCGCGTCCACGCTGCACGGACCGGCTACGACGATGCTGGAATAGGAGCCCGACGGGATGGCCCCGCCGGAGCAGCGATAGG
>JAFDWA010000638.1 GCA_018268735.1 Actinomycetota bacterium
CATCGGGCCGCACGAGCGTCCTCGGCCTCGATCCGATCCGGGACCACCACCGCCTGTCAGCACGTGTGGGGGTGATGCTGCAGGACGGGGGGATCCCGACCGCGATCCGGCCCACCGAGCTGCTGCGCCAGTACGCCGGCTTCTTCCCAGAACCGCTCGATCCCACCGAACTTCTCGAACGTGTCGCGCTCTCCCATCGTGGGCGAACCCCGTTCCGGCGCCTCTCCGGCGGGGAGCAACGGCGGCTGTCGCTGGCCCTGGCGATCATCGGACGGCCCGACGTCGTGTTCCTCGACGAGCCGACCGCCGGCATCGACCTGGAGGGGCGCGACGCGGTGCGGGAGGTCGTGGCGGCCCTGCGTGGCCAGGGTGTGTGCGTGGTGATGACCACCCACGACCTCGACGAGGCAGAGCGCGAGTCCGATCACGTCGTCATCATCGACCACGGTGTGGTCGTCGCCGCCGGCTCACCGGCCGATCTGGTCCGGCCCACCGATTCGGACCACATCCTCTTCGGCGCGCCGAGCGGGTTGGCCACAGAGGAGCTCGGCACTCACCTCGGGGCCACGGTCACAGAGGTGACCCGCGGCGAGTATCGGGTCAACCTTGCGCCGAGTCCGGCGAACGTCGCCGCCGTGACCGCATGGCTGGCCGAGCACGACCTTGCGCTCGAGGACCTGCGCGCCGGACGCCAGCGCCTCGACGACGTGTTCCGTCGGCTCACCAGCACCCCCGAGACCGACCCCGTCCGGGGAGGCGATCCCATCGGTCGCCGCCGACGCGGAGGTTCCAGGGGACGGTCACAACGATGAGCGCGTTCCTGTCGCAGCTCCGAACGGAGCTCACCCTGAGCGCCCGTCAAGGTGAGCAGATCCTCGTCAGCATCGGGATCCCGCTCCTCGTCCTCGTCTTCTTCTCGAACGTCGACATCCTGCCGAGCGGGCCCGGCGACACACCGGTCGACTACCTCGTGCCCGCCGTCCTGGCACTGGCGGTCATGTCGACGGCGCTCGTGTCCCTCGGCATCGGCACCGGGTTCGAACGTCACTACGGCGTCCTCAAGCGCCTCGGCGCCTCACCTCTCGGTCGGCGGCGTTGGGTTGCGGCCAAGATGTCGATGGTCCTGATCATCGAGGTCGTGCAGTGGACGGTCCTGATGGGTGTGGGTCTGCTCCTCGGATGGTCCCCTCCGGCGTCGGGTTGGGTGGCAGCGATCGTGGCCGGCTTGCTCGGCACTGCCGCGTTCGGGGGCCTCGGGCTGTTCCTGGCGGGGACGCTGCCGGGCATCACCACCCT
>JAFDWA010000639.1 GCA_018268735.1 Actinomycetota bacterium
ATCCTGATCGCCGTGCCCGTCAGCGTGGGCATCGCCCTGTTCGTCACCGAAGTCGTCCATCGCCGGGCCCGTGGCGGCGTCACCACGACGATCGACCTGCTCGCAGCTGTTCCGTCGGTCGTGTTCGGGCTGTGGGGCTTCTACTACCTGATCCCGCGATTCCAATCGCTCTTCGACGCGATCCACGACGCAGTCGCGTCGATCCCGGTGCTGCGGACGGTCCTCGGCCCCTCCACCGGATCGAGCTACATGTCCGCTGCGTTCGTCCTCGCGCTCATGATCACCCCGATCATCACCGCCGTCACCCGTGAGGTGTTCGCAACCGTCCCGTCGAACGACAAGGCCGGAGCGCTCGCCCTCGGTGCGACGCGGTGGGAGATGATCCGAGGGGTCGTGCTCCCGCACTCCACCGGCGGCATGACCGGCGCCATCATGCTCGGCCTCGGGAGGGCGATGGGCGAGACGGTGGCGGTCGCGCTGCTGATCGGTGCCCGACCGAACATCACCGCCAACATCTTCGGGGCGGGCGAGACGATGCCGGCGCAGATCTTCCGGAACCTCTCCGAGGCCGACGACCTCTTCCGCGCCGCGCTGATCGGGCTCGGCGTGTGCCTGTTCGTGCTCACGATCGTCGTCAACGTCTCGGCTCGCCGCATGGTCGTCGCCGTCGACCGACGCGTGAAGGGGGCAGCGTGAATCCGACCGCCCCTGTCGAGGTGACACCGAGCCCCGATCGGATCCGACGTGAGCTGTCGGGCTCGAGCGTGGCGGTCGGTCGCAAGCTCCGCAACCGGGTGGCGACGGTGGCGATGGCGCTCGCGTTCGTCGTGGCGGCGGTGCCGCTCGCGCTCATGACGGCCAACGTGCTCTCCCAGGGGCTGCCAGCAGTGCTGAACGTCGACTGGTGGACGAAGCCGATCCCTGCGGACGTCGGGCGCGCCGACCTGGCGAACAACGAGCGGATGAAGGACCTGGGCTTCGGCGACACCACCACGGGCGGCGCCGATGCAGCCGGCTCCGAGGAGACGGTCGTGATGGGGATGCAGCCGGCGATCGTCGGGACGGTCCTCACCGTCGTCGGTGCCTCGGCGATGGCCATCCCGCTCGGGATCATGGGCGCCGTCTACCTCAACGAGTACGGCCGACAGAACCGCCTCGCGAGGCTGATCCGGTTCATGACCGACGTGATGACCGGGGTGCCATCGGTGATCATGGGGGTCTTCATCTACGCGATCTGGGTGCTGCGCTTCGGTGTCGACGGCAAGTCCGCGTTCGCCGCGGCGCTCGCCCTC
>JAFDWA010000063.1 GCA_018268735.1 Actinomycetota bacterium
CACCGTCAACCGCTACTGCTCCTCGTCGCTCATGACGATCCGCATGGCGGCGCACGCCATCAAGGCCGGCGACGGCGACGTGTTCCTCGCCGGCGGCGTCGAGACCTCCAGCCGGTTCTTCTTCGGGATGGCCGACGGACCCAAGAACCCGGTCTTCGCCGACGCCGAGGCCCATTCGGCCGAGCGATCCCAGGGCGGGGCACCGGTGTGGGCACCGCAGGCCGGGCTCCCCGACGTGTACCTCGCGATGGGTCAGACCGCCGAGAACGTCGCGCAGCTCGAAGACGTCAGCCGTCAGGACCAGGACGAGTTCGCGGTCAGGAGCCAGAACCTCGCCGAGGAGAGCCTGAACAGCGGGTTCTGGGAAGCCGAGATCACTCCGGTGACCACGCCCGACGGCGTCGTCGGACGTGACGACGGCATCCGACCGGGCACCACCTACGAGAAGGTGAGCCAGCTCGCCCCGGCGTTCCGGCCCGACGGCACGGTGACCGCCGGCAACGCCTGTCCGCTCAACGACGGAGCCGCTGCCGTCGTCGTCATGAGCGACACCAAGGCGAAGGCGCTGGGGCTCACGCCGCTCGCTCGCATCGTCTCGTCGGCCGCGACCGGCCTCAACCCCGAGATCATGGGCCTCGGCCCGGTCGAGGCGGTCCGCAAGGCCCTCGCACGGGCCGGCATGTCCGTCGGCGACATCGACCTGTTCGAGATCAACGAGGCCTTCGCTGCGCAGGTCCTGCCGTCGGCACGTCAGCTCGGCATCCCGATGGAGAAGCTGAACACACGAGGTGGTTCGATCGCCCTCGGCCACCCGTTCGGCATGACCGGCGCCCGCATCATGACGACGCTGATCCACAACCTCCAGGAGTCCGACCGGACCTTCGGCGTGGAGACCATGTGCGTCGGCGGGGGCCAGGGCATGGCGATGGTGATCGAGCGGCTCAGCTGAGCTGAGCGCTGTCGTCGCACCCGGCAACACGCGCCGGGTGCGACGACACGCGCCATCGTCATGCGGGGACGGACACGACCTCCGCGCGCAGCTCCCGCACACGGTTGTGCTCGTCGACGAACACGACGGTCGGCTCGTGCGACGCCGCCTCGGCCTCGTCCACCTCGACGAAGGTCGCGAGGATCACGAGGTCACCCGGGTGCACGAGGTGCGCTGCGGCCCCGTTGATCCCGATGACCCCGGAGCCTCGCTCCCCCGCGATCGTGTAGGTGCTCAGACGCGCCCCGTTGGTCACATCCCAGATGTGGACCTCTTCCCACTCGAGGATCCCGGCGGCATCGAGCAGGTCCCGGTCGACGGTCACCGAGCCCTCGTAGTCGACGTCGGCCACCGTGACCGTCGCGCGGTGGATCTTCGACGAGAACATGCGACGTCGCATCTGTGGCTCCTGGTCGGTCGCGCCCCGGACGGGTGCGCGCTGCAGGAGGAACGGTACCCCTCGCACCGATGCCGTGGCACACCGCAGGCCCCGGCGACCGAGGCCGACTCGGTGTCGCCGAGGTGCGGGCGCGGTCAGCCGGCGCCGTACACCGGCGTCGGCGGGGTCGCCTCCCGGACCAGGTCCGCAACGACCGGCCCGATCTCCTCCGGGTCCCAGCGGGCTCCCTTGTCGAAGCGAGGTCCGTGCCGGAACCCCTCGGCGAGACCGATGATGCCGCCCTCGACCTCGAACACCCGACCGGTGACGTCGGCGGACTCGGACGAGCCGAGCCAGACCACCAGCGGTGACACGTTGGCCGGATCCATCGCGTCGAAGCTGCCCTCGTCGACCTCGGCCATCATGTCGGCGAAGGCCTGCTCGGTCATCCGTGTGCGAGCAGCCGGAGCCAGCGCGTTGGCGGTCACGCCGATGCGTCCGAGCTCCGCCGCCTGCACCAGCGTCAGGCTCGCGATCGCTCCCTTCGCCGCGGAGTACGCGGCCTGGGCGATCGAGCCCATGAGCCCCGCTCCCGACGACGTGTTGACGATGCGCGCGTCGACCGGCTCGCCGGCCTTGGAACGGGACCGCCAGTAGGCCGCAGCGTGACGTGCCGGCGCGGCGTGTCCCATCACGTGCACCCGCAGCACGGCGTCCCACTCCGCCTGCTCGGAGTTGACGAACATCCGGTCCCGCACGATGCCGGCGTTGTTGACCACGACGTCGAGCCCGCCGAAGGCATCGATCGCCGACTGCACCATCTCACCCGCAGCGTCCCAGTCCGCGACGTCGTGGCCGGAGGTGATCGCCTCCCCGCCGGCGCCGACGATCTCGTCGACGACCTGCTGTGCAGGTGTCTCCGAGGGGTCGGTGCCGTCCTGCGCCACGCCGAGGTCGTTGACGACGACCTTCGCTCCGGCCTGAGCGAAGGCCAGCGCGTGGGCCCGTCCGAGTCCCCGGCCGGCGCCCGTCACGATCACCACACGTCCGTCGCAGATTCCCATGGGCCAGAATCTGACACCCCGTCACATCGGACACAAACCCGGTACGCTCCGCGCCGCCCGCCGACCGACCAACGAGGAGCGACCCATGCGCTTCGGCGTCACGATCTTCGCCACCGACGTGTCGATGCCGGTCACGGACCTGGCGGTCGCTGCCGAGCAGCGGGGCTTCGACTCGCTGTGGATCCCCGAGCACACCCACATCCCGACGAGCCGTCGGACGCCGCCGCCCACCGGGGACGCCGAGCTCCCCGAGGAGTACAAGCGCAGCGTCGATCCGCTCATCGCACTGTCTGCCGCCGCGGCGCTCACGACCCGGATCCACCTCGGCACCGGGATCCTGCTCCCAGCGCAACGGGACCCGATCGTGACCGCCAAGGCGATCGCCACCCTGCAGAACCTCTCCGGGGGTCGCTTCGAGTGCGGGATCGGCTTCGGCTGGAACGAGGACGAGATGGCCGACCACGGCGTCGAACGCCGGACCCGCCGAGCGCACACGCGTGACCACGTGCTCGCCATGCAGGCCCTGTGGCGCGACGACGTCGCGAGCTACTCCGGCGAGTTCACCTCGTTCCCTCCGACCTGGTCCTGGCCCAAGCCCGAGGTGGCGGTCCCGGTCCTCATCGGGGGTGGCGCAGGACCCAGGATGTTCACCCACCTCGCCGAGTACGCCGACGGCTGGATCCCGATCGGGGGCGCCGGGTTGAGGGAGTCGATCCCCCGCTACAAGGAGGCCGTCGCCGCCGCCGGCCGTGACCCCGAGGCCGTTCGGATCGTGCCGTTCGGCACCCTGCCGACGGCGTCCAAGCTCGAGCACTTCGAGGCCATCGGCGTCACGGAGTGCGTGTTCCGGATCCCGTCCGCGCCGACCGACGACGTGTTGCCGGTGCTCGACGAGCAGGCCGCGTTGCTCGAGCGCCTCCGAGGCTGACGCCGCTCGGTGACCTACCCTTCGACCATCGACGACGGGAAGCGGGTGGCGACGATGATGGCAGGTGGCGCACGACCTCAGCCCAAGGAGCGGTTCCAGCCGACCGGCCGTCAGATCGTCGGCGCGATCATCGCCGTCGTGCTCGTCGTGTTCATCGCGACGAACACCGACAACGCGTCCGTGACGCTCCTTGCGTGGACCTTCCACATCCCGCTGTGGCTCGCGCTCGCCGGCACCGCGATCCTCGGCGTGCTCGTCGGCATGGGCCTCGGCGCTCGCCGCACCAAGCGAAAGTACATGAACGACTGAGACGGCTCCGGGCCCGGCAACCGCTCACGCCGACGGCGGCATCCAGTGGCCGGCGTTCACCGGCAGGGCGGTGCCGGTGATGCAGCGCGCCAGCGGCGACGCGAAGAACACCACCGCCCCGGCGATCTCCGAGCTGTGCGGCAGGTACCCGAGGGCCGTCTCCGCCGCCCGCTCCTCGTAGACCGTCTCCCACGTGGTGTCACCACCACGCTCGTCGGCCTGCCACTGGAAGTAGATCTTGACGCTCTCACCCCAGATGTAGCCCGGGTGCACGGAGTTGACCCGGATGCCGTAGCCGCCCAGCTCCAGCGCCAGGGTCTTCGCGACCGCTCCGAGGGCCGCCTTCGAACCGGCGTAGGCACCGGCGCCCGCCTCGAGGTGCTGCACCGACATGGTGTTGACCATCACGATGCGGGCATCGCCCCGCGCCGCTCCGGCCGCCTTGAGCTGCGGGAGGACCGCCTGGGTCAGTCGCAGCGTGCCGAGGTAGTTGACCTTGATGGGACGCTGCCACCGATCGAGGTCGGCGTCCTCGAAGCGCCCATCCAGCCCGCCGTAGAACGCCGAGTTCACGAGCACGTCGAGCGTGCCGCCGAACGCCGCTGCCACCTCTGTCGCGATCCGCGCGCAGTCGGTGCCGTCGGCGATGTTGCCGTAGACCGGCACCGCTCGTCGTCCCATCGCCTCGATCTCGGCCGCCACCGATGGCACCGTCACGTCAGAGCGGGCGACGAGGGCCACGTCAGCACCCTCCCGGGCGAGGGCGAGCGCGATGTCACGCCCCATCACGGGCCCCACACCCGTCACGACCGCGGTGCGGTCCTCGAGCATCATCGGATGATCCCCCTCGTCGTCGCGTTCAGGAGCGCCGCGTCTGGCTCCACGGCAGGTCGCGGTCCACCGACGGCTCCCGTGGAAGGCCGAGCGCCTGCTCCCCGATGTTGTTGCGGTGCACCTCCTCGGTTCCGCCACCGATCTTCGAGGCGAACTGGTTGAGGAACTGGTACTGCCAGAAGCCGTTCGCCTCGGCATCCTCGGCGAGCATCCCCTCCGCACCCTCCAGGTCGATCGCGAGCCCGGCCTTGAACGCGAAGGACCGCGTGAAGAAGTTCTTCAGCAGGGACCCGTGGAGGGCGAGCTCGTGGCGGCCCGTCATGACCGCCGTCTGGGTGCGCCAGCCCATCCACTTCTGGATCAGCTCGTTGGAGTACGCGCGTGCGAGCGACTGGCGGACCACCGGGTCGTCGGTCCGACCCCGTCGACGGGCCAGAGCGAGCACCGCGGCAAACGGCGTGGCCTGTCCGGCACCGGAGATCATCGAGGACTCCGAACGCAACGTGGTGCGCGTCACCGCCCACCCGTCGCCCACCTCGCCGACGACGTCGGCGGCGGGGATCCGGACGTCGGACAGGAACACCTCGTTGAAGTGCGCGACGCCCTGGGCCTGCACCAGCGGCCTGATGTCGATGCCCGGGCTGCGCATGTCGAGGACGAAGTACGTCAGGCCGGCGTGCTTGGGCACGTCGGGATCGGTGCGGGCCACGAGGATGCCGAAGTCGGCGTACTGCGCGTTGGAGGTCCAGACCTTCTGACCGTTGAGCACCCACTCGCCGGCCGCTTCGTCGAACGTGGCGCGGGTCGCGAGCGACGACAGGTCCGATCCTGCCCCAGGTTCTGAGAACAGCTGGCACCACCACTCGTCCCCACGGAGCAGCGGTGGCAGGTAACGGGACTGCTGGGCCTGGTTCCCGTGCCGCATCAGGGTCGGACCCACCAGTGCCTGTGCGGCGGTGATGAACCCCGACGTTGCGTCGTAGCGGGCGAGCTCCTGGTTGAACACGATCTGCTGGGCCGGCGACGCACCTCGACCACCGAAGGCCGTCGGCCAGGTGAGGCACGCCCACCCGTTGTCCGCAAGCGTCCTCTGCCACTCGCGGCACCGTCGGCGGTAGTCGGCGGCGACCGCTTCGTCGGTCGCCGCTCCGTTGCGGGACCAGTCACGTTCGTCGCCACGGCGCAGCTCCGCGTGAGCGTCGAGGAAGCCGCGCACCTCGTCACGGAACGCGGCGAGCTCTGGGGAGTCCTCGAAATCCACGGGCGCCGATCGTAGGCCCCGGGAGCGATCGGCGTTCCACCCAGGGCTGCCCGCCTGCATCACGTCGGTGGCCGACCCACCGTTCCGCCGCGGCGGCGATCACCCGACGGCGCAGCGGAGGACGACGAGGCGCAGCTCGAGCAGCCGCACCCTCGAGGCGAGCTCAGCGACGGGGTCGATCGCGCGGCTGATCTCGTCGAGCAGGAACCTCGCCACCCAACGCCGCAGCACGACGAGTCGTGCTCCGGCGCCACGACGCAGTCCGAGACCGACCGCGAGCTGCTCGACCCGCAGGTCGTCGACGAGGCCACCACCGAACGCCGACGCGCTCGGAGCGGATGGGCCGACACCCGGCACGACAGGCGTCGCGTCGATGACCAGTCCGTCCGCACCGTTGACCCACAGCAGCCCGAGCGCGCCGACGAGGTGTCCGAACGGTGCGGTGAGCTCCGAAGCCGGGGAGGACGATGGCACCGCCACGATCTCACCTCCGGCCTGAGCGGTTGCAGCATCGAGCCAGCTGACCCGAGCCGGCTCCGCGTCGACGCCGGTGAGCGTCGACCACCGACGACCGAGCTCAGCGAGGCGATCGGTGGTCGACGGGTCCGGCTCGCACACCAGGAGCTCGACGCGGAGCTCCGACGGCACCCGATCGGCCAGGTCCACGAGCCGAGCACCGTTCGCGGCACCCGGTGGCACGATCACGGTCAGCCCCGTCGACATGCCACGGCGCAGCACCGTCAGGGCATCCTCCGAAGGGAGCGATCCCGCATCGAGGACCGCGCACAGTCCATGGTCCGGCCAATCGTCGGTCCCGACCCGGAGGTCGAGGTCGAGCTCGTCGTGCACAGCATCCCCAGCTGGTCGTCCGCCTACGGACCCCCTATCGGCACGATCGCCGCCAGGCTGAACGCTCACGAGGGATTCGAGCGGCACCACCGCGGGTCGACCCGTTGGCTCCGCCGCGTCGGTAGCGTCGAACCATGCCGGAGCCACGAGATCCCCGGACCTCGGAACCAGCCCTCGGGGCACCCGATCCCCGCTCCGACGCGGAGCGCGCTCCGACCTCCGACGACGCACCGCCAGGATTCGTCGAGCGGCGCCGACAGCCCCGCGGTCCCGTCCAGATCCTGGTGGTCATCGGGTCCCGACGCGACGCCACCAGAGTGCTCCCGCTGGTGCTCGCACTCCACGACCATCCGTCGTTGCATCCGGTCGTGGTCTGCACCGGAGAGCAGCAGGCGCTCATCGAGCCGATCTTCCAGATGGCCGGCATCGAAGCCGACGTGGACCTCGGCTGCAGCCCTGCGCCCGACGCGACGACGGGCGACTCCGACCTGAACCGACTGGTCACCTCCGTGATCGAGCGATTCGACGAGGTCGTCCGGAGTCGCTACGGCGAGCCGGATGGCGGGGTCGCGGATCTGCAGCGGGTCGTGCGCGACGGCTACCCGGCAGCGGTGCTCGTCCACGGGAACACGAGCTCTGCGATGGCGGCGGGGATCGCGGCGTTCCACCTGCGGCTCCCCGTGGTCCACCTCGAAGCCGGTCAGCGGAGCCACCTCGACACCGAACGACCGCCCGACGAGCTGAACGGACAGCTGCTGTCACGGCTCGCCTGCTTCCACCTGGCACCGACGCCACGCAACGGGGAGCACCTCGTCCGCGAAGGCGTCCCCTACGACCGGGTGTACGTGTGCGGCAGCACCGGCATCGACGCGATGCGCTGGGCCGCGTCCGTGCAGGCGCCCCCCAGCGATCCGGCGGTCGCAGCGCTGCTCGACACCCCCTCGCCGCTGTTGGTCGTGACCGCGCACCGCCGCGAGCAACCCGGCGGTGCGCTCGAGCGGGTCGCTGCCGGCGTCGCAAGCCTCGCCGAGCGGCGACCCGACGTCCGGATCGTCGTCCCGATGCACCCCGACGCCGCCATCCGACACCGGATCGTCCCGCACCT
>JAFDWA010000640.1 GCA_018268735.1 Actinomycetota bacterium
CGTGCCTCGATCTGGCGGATCCGCTCGCGGGTGAGGTCGAAGTGCTCGCCGACCTCCTCGAGGGTCCGGGGCTCACCGCGGTCGAGCCCGAAGCGCAGCGACAGGATCTCACGCTCGCGGTCGTCGAGGGGCATCATCAGCCGGCTGATCTGCGCCGGCAGCAACGACTCGGCAGCAGCCTCGAACGGTGATGCCGCCGTGGGGTCCTCGACGATGTCACCGAGCTCGGCATCGCCGTCCTCACGCAGCGGCGTGGACAACGACAGCGTGTCAGCGGCGAAGCGGAGGATCTCGGTGACCTTGTCCTCGGGCATGTCGAGGTCGACAGCGAGCTCGGCCACGGTGGGACGACGTCCGTACGCGGTCTCCAGGCGGACCCGCGCCTTCTGGACCCTGGCGAGGTTGTCGCCGGCGTGGACCGGGAGGCGGATCGTGCGGTTGGTGTTCGCGATGCCGCGCGTCAGGGCCTGGCGGATCCACCACGTGGCGTACGTCGAGAACTTGAAGCCCTTGCGCCAGTCGAACTTCTCGACCGCGTGCATCAGTCCGAGGTTGCCCTCCTGGATGAGATCGAGCAGCGGCATCCCGGAGGCCTGGTACTTCTTCGCGATCGACACGACCAGGCGGAGGTTCGACTGCACGAAGCTCCGCTCCGCGTCCTCCCCCGCGCGGACCAGCTTCCGCAGCTCGCGCTTGCGCGCGGGTGACAGGCTGCGCTCGTGCTCGTCGAGCTCCGCGGCGGCCTCCTTGCCGGTCTCCATGGCCTGGGCGAGGCGCGACTCGTCGTCCTTCGTCAGCAGCGGGTACTGACCGATCTCGCTCAGGTAGAGCCGGACCAGGTCTTCCTCGTCGCGCTCTGCTCGCTGCTTCGCCACGTGCACACCTCTCTCGGGACGCCACGGCGCACCGACGATGCCGCGCAGGGACGTGACGTCACGCGCTGCAGGGGATCGGCCGCCGATCGGGGGAGACCTCATGGTACGACGGGTGTCAAGGGATGACCGGTCATTTCGGGTGCCCCGGACGGGCAGCTGGGGCATCCACCCAGCCGCCCGGGCTGGTGCTGCAGCGGCATCCTCACCGTCCGTTTGGCTGTGAGCACGCACAGCGAGCATCCTCGTCACGGCCCTGCGGCACTGCGGCGCAGCAGGGCTACGGTTCCGCCGTGCAGGTTCAGGAGGCACGCCGCATCCTCGGGCTCGACCACGACGTGGCCCTCGACCCAGCGGCCGTGCGCGCCGCGTACCGGGCGATGGTGCGACAGGCCCATCCCGACGTCAACGACCGCCCC
>JAFDWA010000641.1 GCA_018268735.1 Actinomycetota bacterium
GTCCGCGACGTCGAGGGTCGAGAGCTCATCGACTACGTCCAGAGCTACGGCGCGTCGATCCTCGGCCACGCGCACCCGACCGTCGTCGACGTGATCCGCGACGCGGCGACGAGAGGGACGACGTTCGGGGCGCCGACCGAGGGCGAGGTCCGACTCGCCGAGGAGATCCGGGCCCGGGTGCCGGGACTCGAGCAGGTCCGGCTGGTGAGCTCGGGGACCGAGGCGACGATGTCGGCGATCCGCCTCGCCCGCGGCGTGACCGGCCGGGACCGGATCGTGAAGTTCGCCGGCAACTACCACGGCCACTCCGACGCCCTCCTCGCTGCTGCCGGCTCCGGCGTCGCCGAGGGCGCGCTGGGTGCGGGTGCCGGTGGTGGTTCCGACGCCGGCGTGCGTGCGGACTCCGACGGCGTCACCGCCGGTGCCGTCGCCGACACGATCGTGGTGCCCTACAACGTGGTGCCGACGCTCGACGAGTCGGTCGCGGTGCTCATCGTCGAACCGGTCGCCGCGAACATGGGGCTCGTCGCCCCGGGCGACGGGTTCCTCGCCGGGTTGCGTGCCGAGTGCGACCGGGTGGGAGCGCTGCTGCTGTTCGACGAGGTGATCACCGGGTTCCGCCTGGGTGTGGGCGGTGCGACCGCGTGGTCGGGGGTGACGCCGGACCTCTGGTGCTTCGGCAAGGTGATCGGCGGGGGGCTGCCCGTCGGTGCGTTCGCGTCCTCCGCCGAGATCATGGGCCACCTCGCCCCGCTCGGCGGCGTCTACCAGGCCGGCACCCTGTCGGGGAACCCGCTCGCGACCGCGGCGGGGCTCGCGGTGCTCTCGGAGCTCGACGAGGGGGCCTACGACCGGCTGACGACGACGGCGACGACGCTCGCCGAGGGGTTCCGCTCAGCGTTCGCCGATGCCGGCGTCGCAGCGGTCGTGCCGCGGGTCGGTCCGCTGCTCGGCGTGTTCTTCGGTCCCGTCGGTGCCGAGGTCGGCTCGGTCGCCGCGCCGGTCGACTTCGACTCGGCCGCGGCGTCGGTCGCCCACGGTCGCTACCCGGGGTGGTTCCACGGGATGCTGGACCGGGGCATCGCGCTCGCTCCGGGTCCCTACGAGGTGCTGTTCCCGTCGCTCGCCCACACCGACGCGGACGTCGCCGAGACGATCGACGCCGCCCACGACGTCGCTGCCACCCTCGCCTGAACCTCCGGCGGTCCGCCGGGCTCGCGGGCGCGTCGCCCCGTACGCTGGTGCCGTGTCCGCCCAGGCTCAGGCCGCCGCCCACGTCGGTGCTCCGGTC
>JAFDWA010000642.1 GCA_018268735.1 Actinomycetota bacterium
TCTCGGTCTGCCTGCCCGCCCGCGACGAGGCTGCGACGATCGGTGAGATCGTCGAGTGCCTCGTCCGCGACACCGTCGCGATCGGCCTCGTCGACGAGCTCATCGTCCTCGACGACCACTCCGGCGACGGCACCGCCCGTCGAGCGCTCGATTCGGGCGCCACGGTCGTCGACGCGGCCGGCGTGCTCCCGTCGTTCGGCCGCGGGCACGGCAAGGGCGAAGTTCTGTGGAAGTCACTCCACGTGTCCTCCGGTGACGTCGTGCTGTGGTGCGATGCCGATCTGCGCGAGTTCAGCGCGCACCTGGTGACCGGGCTGCTCGGACCGCTGCTGTGCGAGCCCGACGTCGAGATGGTCAAGGGCCACTACCACCGGCCGGAGCACGGCGGCATCGGCGGTGGACGCGTCACCGAGCTCGTCGCACGCCCGCTCCTGTCGCTGCTGTTCCCGGCGCTCGCGGGTCTGCACCAACCGCTGTCGGGCGAGTACGGGGGTCGGCGCAGCGTCCTCGAGCGACTGCCGTTCACACAGGGCTACGGCGTCGAGATCGGACTGCTGCTGCACTACCTGCGCCAGCGTGGCACGACCGGGTTGGTCCAGGTCGACCTCGACGTGCGACACCACCGGAACCGTCCGCTCGAGGATCTCGGCCCACAGGCGATGGCGATCACCCAGACGATCCTCCGCCACGCCCAGCTCAACGGTCCGACCCACGACGGATCCGCACCGTTGATCCCGGCGGTCGCCGAGCTCCTGCGTCCCGGCCGGGCACCGCACCCCGTGGACGTGTCGGAGCGACCACCGATGGCGGAGGTCGCCGCCTACCTGGATCTCCTCGTCGCCACCGATGACGACGATCGTCCCGAGCAGGTGACGTCGATCCCTCCGCGGGAGCGACGCGACCCGGTCGGGGATCGATGAGCGCAGCAACGAGACACCGGCCCGGCATCCTCGCCGTGCTCAACGCATCACCCGACTCGTTCTCCGAGAACCGGGTGGACGCGTCCGACGTCGCCGATCTGGCGGTCACGATGGTCGAGGCCGGCGCCGATCTGCTCGATGTCGGGGCGCAGTCGCTTCGGACCGACCGTCCCGAGATCTCCGTCGACGAAGAGGTCGGGCGCCTGCTCCCGGTCCTGCAGGCGGTCCGTGACCGGCTTCCAGACGTCGCGCTGTCGGTGGACACCTACCGCCACGAGGTCGCCGCGGCAGCTCTCGACGTCGGCGTCTCCGTGTTCAACGACCCGTCGGGGCTCCGCGACGCGCAGCTCGCCGAGGTCGTCGCCTCG
>JAFDWA010000643.1 GCA_018268735.1 Actinomycetota bacterium
CGGAGGCCGATGCCGTAGATCCACCACACCGCACCCATCGAGGCCATCCAGCCGAACAGGCCGGCCATCGCGATGAGGAACCCGTTGCGGATGCCGGTGTTGGTGGCCAGCAGGAGGTAGACGGAGCCGACGAGCACGCCCACGCCCACGAGGACGACGAGGACGCCGCGGACGTGTGGATCGAACTGGATGGCGGCGAGGAGGGTGTTCATCGGCTCAGTTGCTCCCGGTCTTTGCGGACCGATCGACATCGGCGAAGGTCGGGGACTCGATCGTCCCGGCCAGCGGCGACTTGACCGTGGAGTCGTTGGACAGGTTGCGCTCGTAGGTCACGATCGACCACACCTCTTCGGGCGTCAGCAGGCCCTCCGGACCGAAGTCGGGCACGCCCTTGTCGGCGAGCCCCGTGTTGCGGTTCACACCGAAGCCCGGCATCTGCGGGTTGCCCTGCTTGCGTGAGAAGTAGAGCTTGCCCTCGTCCATCCCGTTGAAGACGAGGTTGAACTGCTGCTGCTCGGTGGCCTGGGTCTCGATGCCGACGAGGTCCGGGCCGAACGAGCCGTACTGCAGTCGCAGGAAGGGCTGCCAGGCCTGGCCGTACGGCGCTCCGGCCACGTGGCAGCGGGCGCAGGAGTACGAACCCTGGGCGATCGACTGGTTGTTGAACAGGATCTCGCCCAGGCGGATCTCATCCGCGCGCGACATGCGGTTCGCGTTCACCGCCTCGACCTTGCCGTTCGGGACGACGTCGGCGTTCGACTTCCGGACCTCGATCATCCGGTCGTAGAGACCTGGGTCGATCGCCTTCACCGCGTCGTCGACCTGCTTGCGGATCGCTGCCGGCTTGAGCTGCACCGACCACAGGTAGGCGATCAGGTCGTCGATCTGCTGGGTGGTCAACGGTCCACCGCCCGGCGTCCCCCACGCTGCCATGGGCGTCCCGGGACGTCCCCAGTTCAGCACGTAGCGGACCTGGTCCTCGTTGTAGCGGTACAGGACGTTGTTGAGCGCCGGGGCGTTCCAGGTGACCTGGCCGACGAACTGGCCGTTCTGGTCGTTGATGATGAACGTCGTCACGCCCCCGACGCCGGCACCGCCGTGGCAGGTCACGCACTGGGCGCCGGTCTCGTAGAGCGCGAGGCCCCGCTCGATGAACAGATCGCCGTAGGCCTTGACGGCACCCTCCTGGCGGCCGGGCTCGGCCAGCCAGTAGAGGGGCAGGACGACCGCGATCACCGCGAGCAGCCCCAGCGCCGAGAAGAGCGCTGCGTTCAGCTTGCG
>JAFDWA010000644.1 GCA_018268735.1 Actinomycetota bacterium
GAAGGACCCGAACGGAAGGGTGAGCGTCGTCATCGTGTCGCCCGCGGTGAACCCGGCCGGGCACGTGACGGGCTGACCGGTCAGCGGGTGGACGTCGGAGCCGTCGCAGGCCAGGACGGTCACCGTGGAGGGGACGGTCGCCCCCAGGTAGGTGGCCGAGGTGAACGACACGCCGTCGCGGGGTCCGCCGCCGGACGTGCCGTCGGCGCCGTTGGTCGGCAGGAAGAGGTCGGTGAACGGGCCGTATCCGGTGTCGGCCGGTGTCGGGTTCGAGAACGTCAGATCGATCGGCACCTGCTCGCCGATGAAGGGGGTGGTGTCCAGGTCGAGGCCGACCACCGGGAGCGGCGGGGCCGCGGCCGCCGGTCGGGTTCCGGTGTGGACCAGGAGCGAGCCGATCACCAGCGTCGCCGCCACCGCGGCGAGGAGCTTGGGTGCGATGCGGCGGAACCGGAGCCAGGACGCGGGGGAGCGCGGAACGTCAAACGTCAACACGGTGCCCTCATCGGCCCGACTCAGCGGATGATGAGCAGTCTGCGTGGCGTGAGGAGCCGAACGGATGTCGATATCATCCATGCCAGGCGTTGATATCGATTCGGAGGACGAATGGCTCGCACAGTCGTGGACATCGATGACGACGCTCTGGCCGCCGCCGCGGTTGAGCTCGGGACCACCACCAAGGTGGACACCGTCAACCGCGCCCTTTCCCTGGTCGGATCACGATCGGAACGGCTGGCGGTGCTCGAGGCGCTGCGAATCGCGGACGACGACCTGGGTGATGCACCGGTCATGGCCGACGCGTGGCGGTAGGTCGCCACCTCGCCGACAGGTCCGCCTTCGAGCAGCAGCGCCACAGCGAGATCGCCGACGGAGTGCTCACGGCGCTGGCCGTCGAGGGGTACCTGTGCATGACCGAGATCGTCGCCATGGAGCTCCTGTACTCCTGCCGAGGACCGGAGGACTACAGCGCGAGGTGGGAGGATCTCCACAAGCTGCCGTGGTTGCCGCTGGACGCGGATGTGGCCACCGAGGCGCTCTCGCTGCAGCGGCGACTCGCGGAACGGGGTCAGCACCGCCAGCCGATCCCCGACCTGCTCGTGGCGGCGACCGCGATCGTCAATGACGCCACCGTCCTCCACTACGACCGGGACTTCGACCTCCTCAGCTCGATCTCGGACCTGTCGGCTCGCTGGATCATCCCTCCGGGGACCGGCCACGGCGGCCCATAGGCTGGGGCACTGTGTCGAACTTCGTGGACGAGTGCTCCCTCAACGTGAG
>JAFDWA010000645.1 GCA_018268735.1 Actinomycetota bacterium
GCCGGGGACGGCATCGGAGCGTAGACCCAGCGTCGTCGCGCTCCCCATTCCGGAGTGCGCCGCCACGGGTGCCGGCACGCAGCATCGGTGCCGCCGGCGCGGGCCGCCGACCCCACCCGCCGCCTCAGCCGGGCTGAGGGATCGCCCCGCTCGTCGGCTCGTGGCTCGGGATGATGCGGTTCCGACCGCTCTCCTTGGCCACGTACAGGGCAGCGTCGGCCATCCGCACGAGGCCCTCCGGGTCGGTGCCGTCGCTGGTCGCGCACCCGCCGCTGACCGTCACGGGAAGGCTGTCACCGCCGTCGACGGAGAACGGACGATCGGCCACGTCGAGGCGGACGCGGTTGGCGACCTCGAGGGCACGCTCGTCGTCGGTGTCGGGGAGGAACACGAGGAACTCCTCGCCGCCCCACCTCCCGGCGATCGCATCGGCCGGGATCTGCGCGACGACACGGCACGAGAACTCCTTCAGCACCGCGTCGCCGCCGGCGTGGCCGACCGAGTCGTTGATGCGCTTGAAGAAGTCGATGTCGAACATGACCACCGCCACCTGGACGCCGAGCCGTGCCGAGGTCGAGGCGAGCTCCTGGATGCGCTCGTCGAGGTGGCGTCGGTTGAACAGGCCGGTGAGCGGATCGGTGCGACTGATCAGGTCGAGCTCGACGTTGCGACTGCGCAGCTCGTCCTGCACCCGCTTCAGTCGGACAGCGGAGCTGACCCGGGCGATCAGCTCGCTCGGCTCGAACGGCTTCTTCAGGTAGTCGTGCGCGCCGAGCGCGAGTCCCGCCACGACGTCCTCGGTGCTGGTCCGACCGCTGAGGAACACGACCGGGAGGTCGCGCAGCTTCGGGTCCCGCTTGAGCGCCGTGAGGACCTGGTGGCCGTCGAGGCCGGGCATCTCGATGTCGAGGAGGACGACGTCGGGGTCCTCGGCCTCGCACGCGGCGAGGGCCGACTCGCCGTCGCTCGCCTCGACCACCGTGCAGCCCTGCTGCTCGAGGTGTCGCCGCAGCACGGCGCGCACCACGAGAGAGTCCTCCGCCACGAGGACACGAGCCGGATCCATCACGCCGACGCCCCGACCGCGACCGTCGGCCGGACGTCCATCGACGCATCCGCCACCTGCGCCGCCGCCCGATCCGGATCGGTCGCCGACCGGATCCCGGGCTCGGGCTCGCTCCAGGCCGACACGGGACCGGCGGCGTCGAGCAGGCCGAGGAGCGCGGCGACGTCGACGACGAGGACGAGGCCGTCATCGGCTTCGACGACGCCC
>JAFDWA010000646.1 GCA_018268735.1 Actinomycetota bacterium
CGGCGATTGCGGCGACCTCGGCGGACCTCCTCGTGTGCGGATCGAAGCTCGGACTGGTCGACCACGAGCTCGCCGAGCGACTCCCGCAGCGAGCCGTCGTCGCCTGCGGACCCGCGCCCGTGACGGCGAAGGGCCTTGCGGTGGCCACCCGTCGCGGCATCACGGTGACCGCCGACTTCCTCACGCTCGCCGGGCCGCTGCTGTCGTTCCACCCGTCACCCGGAGCGACGCGGGACACCGTCCGCGACGACGTCGATGCACGCATCCGGGCGATCGCCAGCGAGGTCGCAGCACATCCGGAGGGGCCGTACCTCGGAGCGGCGTATCGGGCCGAGGAGTTCCTGCGCACCTGGCGCGACGAGCTCCCCTTCGGCCGGCCGCTCGCCTGACTGGACGCGGAGGACTGCCCCGCAAGATCTGGGGCACGCTCAGCGACAAGGTGTGTCGCTGTGCACCCCTATATGTTGCGGGGTCATGGACTGGCCTCTCCGCTGCGGCGTCTTCATGGCGCCATTCCACCCCAACGGGCAGAACCCGACGCTCGCCCTGCAGCGGGACCTCGAGCTCGTCGAGCACCTCGACCGGATCGGGTTCCACGAGGCGTGGATCGGCGAGCACCACTCCGGCGGCTTCGAGATCATCTCGTCGCCCGAGGTGTTCATCGCCGCAGCAGCGGAGCGCACCCGGCACATCGACCTCGGCACGGGCGTCGTCTCGCTCCCCTACCACCACCCGTTCACCACCGCGCAGCGGATCGTGCAGCTCGACCACATGACGCGCGGCCGTGTGAAGTTCGGCGTCGGTCCAGGGGCGTTGCCGTCCGACGCGTTCATGCTCGGCATCGACCCCGCGGACCAGCGGGCGAGGATGGAGGAGGCACTCGAGGTCATCCTGCGACTGCTGCGATCCGACGAGCCGGTCACCCACGAGTCGGAGTGGTTCACCCTCCGCGACGCCCGGCTGCACCTGCGTCCCTACACCCACCCCCACCCCGAGGTCGCCGTCGCGGCGATGATCTCGCCGTCGGGGCCACGCGCCGCCGGCCGCTTCGGCTGCTCCCTGCTGTCGATCGGTGCGACCCAACGTGCCGGCATCGACCTGCTCGGTCAGGCATGGAAGGTCATGGAGGAGCGCTCCGCCCAGTTCGGCAACGTCGCAGATCGGCGGCAATGGCGCCTGGTCACCCTCATGCACCTGGCGGAGACCCGCGAGCAGGCAGTTCGCGACGTCGAGTTCGGGCTCGCCGACTACGCGCGGTACTTCCGCGAAGT
>JAFDWA010000647.1 GCA_018268735.1 Actinomycetota bacterium
CCCGATGCTGCCGTCGGTGGCGAGCTACCGGAGCACGACGAACCAGATCCTCCTCTACACCCTGGTGGTGTGGGCGCTGAGCCTGCTGTTCGGCGTGACCGCGGAGATGGGATGGCTCTACTGGGTGGCAGCGGTGGTGCTGGGAGCGGTCTTCACCGCGATGGCCGTGGACGTCCGGCGGACCGAGTCGGCCTCGAAGGCCATCCGGCTGTTCACCTTCTCGATCACCTACGTGACGTTGCTGTTCGGCTCGATGGCTGCGGACGTGATCATCCGCAACGGCTGGTGAGCCGACGGGCCTGACGGTTTTCTCAGTGCGCGGCCGGTCGCGGTAGTGTCCGCGCCGTCCGTCCCGGTGCCGGGGTGATGCGCGGCCATGCCGTTCGACACTCCGACGTCGGCGAGTTCGAGGCAGCACGTTCGAAGCAGAGGACAGAACCACGCATGGCACTCACCGAGACCAGGCCAGAGACGGAGGGCGACGCCACCGTCGAGAGCGCCCGGCCCACTCCCGGCGCCCTCGAACGGCTGCTCGGATCGGGCGACCACGTCGCGATCGGACGCCTGTACATCGGCTTCGCGCTGGCGTTCACCACGCTGTCGCTGACCCTGCTCGCAGCGACTGGCCTGGACCTGCTCACCGACAACGGGATCCTCGGCACCCGCACGGCGCAGCTCGCGGCGAGCGCCCGGGTCGGCGTGCTGTTCCTCGGCGTGGTGCCGTTGCTGCTCGGCATCGCCATCGCGATCGTCCCCCTGCAGCTCGGTTCGCCGGCGATCGCCTTCCCTCGAGCTGCCGCCCTGTCGTTCTGGACCTGGCTGGTGTCTGCGGGCATCTTCGTCACCAGCGCCGCCATCGACGGCGGGTTCCTCGGTGAGGACACCACCGCCGCGAAGCTGGGCAACGTCGCCTTCGGTGCACTGCTCGTCTCGCTCGGCCTCGGAGCGGTGTGCGTCGCCACGACCGTCATCTCCCACCGCCCGCTCGGGATGCGCCTGGCCTACGTGCCGGGCCTCGCGTGGGCGTCGCTCGTCGGCTCGGCGGTCTGGCTCGTGACCCTCGGCGCGGGGTTCGCCCACGTCGTGATCGCCCAGATCGGTCGCATGGGCGCAACCGAACTGGCCACCAACTTCTCCGACGGGCTCATCTGGATGTTCCGTGGCCCGACCGTGTTCGTGTTCGCCATCCCGGTCCTCGGCATCGCCGTCGACGTGGTGGCCTCGGCGACCGGTCGCCGCTTCGGACGGCCCGACGCGGTGCAGCTCG
>JAFDWA010000648.1 GCA_018268735.1 Actinomycetota bacterium
GGGACCGCAGGCTCGCCGTCGGGGCCCGCAGCCGCTCCGCACCGGCAGCCGCGGTGGCGGCGACGCAGGACCGGTCGGATCCACGACACCTCAGTCGCTCGTCGCTACGCCTCGTTCCGCCAGTACTTCGACGCCGACGCGCTCGGTCGCCTCGGCCTGCCGGGACGGGATGCCGCGGATGTGGACGTCGAGGACTACGCGACCGCCACAGCAGACGACATCTGCCGTTTCGACCTCGACCACTACCTGCCGGGCGACATCCTCGTGAAGACGGACCGGGCCTCCATGGCCCACGGCCTCGAGGTGCGCTCACCGTTCCTCGACCTGGCGGTCGCGGAGGGCTGCTTGGCGCTGCCGGCACACCACAAGGTTGACGCCACCCACGAGAAGGTCCTGTTGCGCCGGGCGTTCGCGGACCTTTGGCCGACCGCGGTGGCGCAGCGCCCCAAGCAGGGCTTCGGATCGCCGATGACGACGTGGTTGTCGCTGCCCGACGTCGCCGAGGTGAAGGCAGCGCACCTGGTGGATCCGTCGTCGGCCCTGTTCGACATCGTCGACCACGCGGCGGTGCAGCCGTATGTCGAGGCGAACGACCAACGGACGTGGAACCTGCTGACGCTGGCGATCTGGTGGACCCGATGTCGGGCGGAGGTCCACGCACCGTGAGGGTCGACCCGACGCTCGTGCGCTCGGGGCAGTGGTGGGACCACAAGATCCCTCCGGTGATCGCCGCCGCGGCGATCGTGCTGGGTGCAGGCCCGCGCGTCGGCGTCGGGGTGCTCGTCGACCTCGTCCTGTTCCTGGTCGCGACGGTCGGCGTGGCGGCGTTCGGCCACGTCGTCAACGACCTCGCCGACATCCGCACCGATGCGATCGCCGGCGCACCCAACCAGATGGCACCGCTCAGCCCCGCCGCTCGGACCGGCGTCCTCGGCGTGACGATCCTCGCCGGCGCGCTCCCGTGGATCTGGCTCCCGCACGACGCGACGGTCCTCACGCTGCTCGGCGTGGAGGTGGTGCTGCTCACCGCGTACTCGGTGCGACCGGTCCGCCTCAAGGACCGTGCGGCGCTCGGCGTGCTCGCTGACGCCCTCTACGCGTATGTGGTGCCGATCCTGCTGACCGGCGCGACCTTCGGACGCGTCAACGACGTCGGCACGCCACCGTGGCAGGTCGTCGCGTCGGTGGCCGCCTGGATGCTGCTCATGGGTCTCCGAGGGATCCTCTGGCACCAGATCGCGGACCTGGCACACGACCGGCGGT
>JAFDWA010000649.1 GCA_018268735.1 Actinomycetota bacterium
ATACCGAATCAGATGAACTACTGTCCTGCAGATGTGACCGCGGGACTCTTTGCTATTTCACGGAGAAAACCGAGTAGCTGATCGCCCTTCGGATTGTAAGGAGTGCCCTTAAAATCCTCAAGAGTGCCCGCAGCAACCTCTCTCCCCAACACGATCAAGGATCCCTGCTGAGCTACCGCTACTACGTCATCGCCATTCGTGCCTACAATGGTGCGCATCGCTCCGGCTCCGTCAACATTCAAGCTGTACAACTCGGTAAACTTCTTCACATATTTGTCGAACTCAGCCGTAGCGTCTGCCGTCGACTTCCACCTAGTCAGTCCAGCATAGAGCGCATCATTCCCGGATTTGAAATCGCCAAAGACGCATCCCACCGAGTACACTGTGTTCTCAATATTGTAGGTCTCCGGTACCGGAGTATTTGTGCTCGCGGGAGGGAAAAGTGACCACTCGCCGCCGAGCTCACAGAGATTCAATCCATCGGCGGACTTGGAATTTGCGCCCCCTTGCCCGCATGACCCGAGCAGCATTAAGGCTGCCGCGGTCATAGCGATGACGAAGAGTGAAGTACGTAGAGACGAAGATGCGAGGTGAAACACTCCAACCCGCAAGAAGGTTCGTCCACGCGTCAGGAACTGATCACCGCTCATACACCACGAAGATAGTGGCGCTTCGTGTCAAGTGCTAGCGATTGTCGCGTCGCGTCCTTTGGCGCCCCACACAATGACACCGCGGTCGTGGTCGACGACCAGGGTCAGGTACTTGTGGTGGCGGCGCCAGGAGATCTCATCGACACCGATGCGGATCAGGCCGTCGAGCCGCCCGGGATCCAACTCGGCAGCCACCACGCGTTGACAGGCACGACCAACCGTCTTGGCGAGACATGCGTTCTGGCGACAGAGCTTCTCGAGCTCGACCTCCTCCGCGGAACGCCGCTTCTTCGACTTGCGGGCCAGGCCTTCGCAGGCGCCCGCCTCGGCCTGCTTGCGCCACTCCGAGATGTGCGAGGAGTACAGACCCTCGCGGCGCAGAATCGCCCCGCGTTCCTCCGACCCCTTCGGCCAGGCGTCGTACTCGGCGAGGATCTCCGCCTTGTACTCAGCGGTGAAGGATCGTCGAGTCGGCCTCGCGGCCGGGTCGATGTCGTCATCGGTCACCCCTCCAGTGTGGGCGCAGCCGTTCAACGACGCAGTCGTCATGGTCATGGTCCTCGTGGTCCTGTCTCGCCCCGTCGGGTCAGATGATCGGGTACCGCAGGTGTCT
>JAFDWA010000064.1 GCA_018268735.1 Actinomycetota bacterium
CGTGGCGTCGGCGGCGAACAGCGGGGCGGGGCCGAGCCGGGCTGCGAGCTCGGTCGATCGGACCGCAGCCGCCCCGGTCAGGATCCCCGTCACCGTCGCCGACCAGGCGCGTCCGTCCTCCGAGTCGTACGGCAGACCGAGCGCCATCAGCGCTGCGCCGAGGTTCGTGTAGCCGATGCCGATGTCACGCGCCGCCCGGGCCTCTGCGGCGATCTTCTCGGTCGGGTACTCCGATCCGCCGACGAGGATGTCCTGCGCGGTCACGACGACGCGGACGGTGTGCTCGAAGGCCTCGACGTCGAAGGTCCCCTCCTCGGAGAGGTAGGACAGCAGGTTGATGCTCGCGAGGTTGCAGGCGCTGTTCGCCAGCCGGAGGTGCTCGCTGCAGGGGTTGCTGGCGTCGATCCGGCCTGCGTTCGGCGTGGTGTTCCAGCGGTTGATCGTGGTGTCGAACTGCACGCCGGGGTCCGCGCACTCCCAGGACGCCTCCGCGATCTCGCGCAGGATCCGACGTGCAGGGACGCGGTCGACGACCTCGCCGGTCGTTCGGGAGGTCAGCTCCCAGTCACGGCCGTCGAGAGCTGCACGCATGAACGCGTCGGTGAGGCGCACCGAGTTGTTCGCGTTCTGGTACTGGATCGAGAACGCGTCGGCGCCGTCGAGGTCCATGTCGAAGCCGGCGTCGCGCAGCACCCGTGCCTTGCGCTCCTCGACGGCCTTGCACCAGATGAACTCCTCGATGTCGGGGTGATCCGCGTCGAGGATGACCATCTTCGCAGCCCGACGCGTGGTCCCGCCGCTCTTGATCGTGCCGGCAGAGGCATCCGCGCCGCGCATGAAGCTGACCGGCCCCGACGGCGTACCGCCACCGCTCAGGTGCTCACGTGAGGATCGGATCTTCGACAGGTTGGCGCCTGCACCGGACCCGCCCTTGAAGATGACCCCCTCCTCCTCGTACCAGTTCAGGATCGAGGCGAGCTCGTCGTCGACGTCCAGGATGAAGCAGGCGGCCGCCTGCTGACGGGCACCCGGTGTGCCGATGTTGAACCAGACCGGCGAGTTGAACGACACGCGCTGGTGCACCAGCAACCAGCGCAGCTCCTCGGCGAAGGTCGTCGCCTCCTCGGCGTCCGCGAAGTGCCCGTCGCGCTCACCCCACTCGGTGATCCGACCGACGACCCGATCGATCACCTGTCGCAGCGAACGCTCCCTCCGGTCGCTGCCCAGGGGGCCACGGAAGTACTTCTGCGTGACGATGTTCGACGCGGTCAGCGACCACGACGACGGGAACTCCACCCCGGTCTGCTCGAAGGCGACCTCGCCCGTCCGGTGGTCGGTCAAGCGCGCGTCGCGGAGATCCCACTCGACCTCGTCGAAGGGTGATCGCCCCGGTGTGGAGAACCGTCGTGCCAGCCGGATGTCGGTCATGGAGTGGGTGACGCTCACGGTGAGACGCTCCTCGGTCTGATGGTCGGTCGTCGGATGGATGGATCGGCGCCACCGGGTGGTGCCGCGGCGCACCGCCCCGTCGTGGCGTCGCGCCCCTGGCGGTCCGCGTGGGCGCGACGACGCGGAGCAGCGCGGACAGCCGGGCGAAGGCCAGACAGGACCCGAGGGGCGCCACGACCGGCGCCCGGGGTCCAGACCCCCAGGAGTCGTCGGTCCCGACACGTCGGGAGCGACATCAGCCACCATTCCGGCCGCCCGCGCCACGGTCCGCAGTGCAGGACTCTACGAAGCTCACCCTGTGGGGTGGAAGAGGGACAAGGTGTGGATTTCCCGTGGACATCCCCGGGGTCGGTCAACAGGACGGGGTCGGTCCGAGCCGACGAGAGGCCGGGGTCGGTCCGAGCCGACGAGAGGCCGGATGCAGCGGATCCGCTGTCGGAGTGCGGCCCCGAGCATCGAGGGCCCGTTATCGTCGCTGCATGCGTGAGCTGCACCCGCACCCACACGAGGTCGACGACGTGCTCGCAGACCTCGCTGCCGATGAGCGACCCGTCCCGTCCGACCGCCCGTGGGTGATGGCGAACATGGTGACGAGCATCGACGGCGCCTACGCGATGGAGGGCCGCTCCGGAGGCTTGGGCACCCCTGGCGACAAGATGATCTTCCACGCGCTGCGCGGGCTCGCCGACATCGTTCTGGTCGGTGCCGCCACGGCCCGGGAGGAGCACTACCGACGACCCTCGAGCGTGCCCGCAGCGATGGCCCTGCGCCGCGACCGGGGCCAGCAGCCGGCACCGCGTCTGGTGCTCGTCAGCCGCTCGGGCCGGGTTCCCGACGACCAGCCGTTCCTCACCGGTGAGGGACCCGATCCACTCCTCGTCCATCCAGCGGGATCGCCGGTCGAGGTTCCCGAGGGGATCGAGACGATGTCGTGCGGCACCGACGGCGGTGTCGATCTCGTCGAGCTGCTGCGACGGCTCCGAGGCGAGGGCCACCAGTGGGTCCTCACCGAAGGCGGGCCGGGCCTGCTGGGCCAGCTGCACCGGGCCGACCTGATCGACGAGCTGCTGGTGACGACCTCGCCGAACCTGGTCGGTGGTGGTGACGTGGGCCTGCTCGGCCATGGCGACGCGTTCGCGCAGCCCCGCAGCCTGCACCGCCTCTGGATGGACGACCAGGACGCGCTCTTCGCCAACTACCGACGGTGACAGCTCCTGGAGCACCGCTTCGCACCCCGAGCAGCACGGCGCTGCAGCTCCGGCGAGGAGCAGCCGGTCAGGTGGCCTGATCAGGGAGCGGATCTGTGAGCAGCTGGATCTCACGCTCGAAGTCCTCCGGACCCTGGAAGCCCTTGTACACCGACGCGAAGCGGACCGCTGCGACGCCGTCGATGTGGCGGAGCTCCTCCAGGGCGAGCGCGCCGACCTGGGCGCTCTCGACCTCGCCGCCCCGCACGGCGAGGCGGTCCTCGACCGTCGCGAGCAGGGCATCGAGGGTTGCGTCCTCGAGCGACCGCCCCTTGCATGCAGCGTCGAGGCCGGCGCGGACCTTGTCGCGCACGTAGGCCTCGCGACGCCCGTCGCGCTTGACGACGACGAGCGCCACCTCGCCGATGCGCTCGAACGTGGTGAACCTCGTCGCGCAGTGCTCGCACTGGCGTCGACGCCGGATCGTGCTGCCATCCTCGGCTGCCCGCGAGTCGACGACGCGATCTTCGAGACCGCCGCAGGAGGGGCACCGCACGGCGTCGACCCTACCTCGTCACGATCGCTCGCGGATCGGGCCATCCCTGCCTCGCTCACCCCGGGAACCTTCGGTCCGGACACCGTGCCACCGTGGCGGATCACAACGGTGTCATTCACCGCGGACCGCCCGGTGACATCGGTCTCCGCGTCCAGTGCAAGGTCTCGACACGGCCGGATCGACCCGATCAGTCGAACGAGGCAGGGAGGCGGATCTCCTCACCCGAGCGGAGGACGTGATCCCCGTTGAGCGACAGCAGGTCCGACACTGCGTCACGACGATCCATGCCGGGTGCGTAGCGCCCGGCGATCGTCCACGCCGTCTCGCCGGCACGGACGACGTGCGTGCGACCGGACGCCACCGGCTGCGGCGACGCAGCCGACGCGACGGCCCGACCCGCAGCGGCGAACCCCTGCAACCCCAGCACCAGCACGCCCACCGATGCAGCAACGGCCAGGAGACGGCGTCGCAGGTAGGTCGCCCGCGGGACCGGCCGCCGAGCCGTGGCGACATCGCGCGTCCGCGTCCCCACCTGACGAGCGTCGGGCTCTGACGTCGGTCGGTCGGTTGCGCAGGCCGCTCCCCCTTCGATCAGCCGCAGCCGCGGGGACCGCTGCGTGCCGATCGGGATGACACGTTCGCCGGTGTGGATGTCGATGACTGCTGCCATGTGATGAGTCTCCCGAGCGGGTGTGACAGTCCAACCGGGCTGTCGTGCTCCTGTCGTGCTTCTGGCGGTGGCTGTGCCCGTGGCGGTGCGTCGGCCTGCCGGCGAGCACCCGGCCGCCGAGCGGCCTGGCAGCGACAGCGGACACGAACACCCGTTCGGTCTACGATGCCCGAACGGATGTTCCCCGTCAAGGGCGAATCGAACATCCGTTCCAGAACACGCGTTCCACCACCCTGTCACGTCCCGGTGCTACCGTCCCAAACATGCGTTCGGTCCCGTCCGGTCCGGCGCGGCGAGCGACTGCGCCACCATCCGGCGCCGGCAGGAGGCAGCACCCATGGCAGAGAACAGAGCGCAGCCCGAGGACACGACGCACCCCGAGGACACGACGCAGCCGACGCAGCTCACGCAGCGGCAGCACGACGTCCTTGCGTTCATCGAGAAGACCGTGAGCGAGCGCGGCTACCCCCCGTCGGTCAGGGAGATCGGCCAGGGCGTCGGCCTGGCCTCGCCGTCGACGGTGCACAGCCACCTGCACACGCTGCAGCGCCTCGGCTACCTCCGACGTGATGCGACCAAGCCACGGGCGATCGAGGTGACCGCCGACACGGCGAGCGGCACCACGGCGGAGCGCCGACCCACTCGCCACGTCCCGCTCGTGGGCGACGTCGCCGCAGGCACCGGGGTGCTCGCACAGGAGCAGGTGGAGGAGTTGCTCCCCTTGCCGGCGGACTTCTGCGGCGAGGGAGAGCTGTTCATGCTGCGGGTCCGGGGGGACTCGATGATCGACGCCGGCATCCTCGACGGCGACTTCGTCGTCGCCCGGGTGCAGGACAGGGTGTCGAACGGCGATGTGGTGGTCGCCGGCATCCCGGGCGAAGAGGCCACCGTCAAGACGTTCCGACGCGCTGGATCACGAGTCACCCTGGTCCCGGCGAACGAGCGGTTGGAGCCGATGGACTTCGCCGCCGACGAGGTGACGGTCTACGGACGGGTGGTCACGGTCCTGCGCAAGCTCTGATCCAGCCGCAAGCTCTGATCCAGCCGCACGCTCTGAGCCGGCAGCGACACCAGCACGTCGACGGCGGCTGTGCCGCTCCCGGCGAGCTGGATGCTGCTCAGTTCGAGTGCAGCGCGTCGTTGAGGCCCTCCTGCCAGACGCCGGCTCTCGCGAGGACCTCGACCGATCCGCTCAACGAGTTCCTGCGGAACAGCAGGTCCGGTGTCCCGCTCAGGTCCTTCGCCTTGCGGTGCGAGCCGTCTGGCAGGGTGACCACGGTGCCGGCGGTCAGGTACAGGCCGGCCTCGACGATGCAGCCGTCGCCGAGCGAGATGCCGATGCCTGCGTTGGCGCCGATCAGGCACCGCTGCCCCACGGCGATGACCTCCTTGCCGCCGCCGGAGAGCGTCCCCATGATCGAGCTGCCACCACCCAGGTCGGTGTCCGCCCCGACGACCACTCCGGCGGAGATGCGGCCTTCGACCATGCAGGCACCCAGCGTGCCGGCGTTGAAGTTGACGAAGCCCTCGTGCATCACGGTCGTGCCCTCCGCGAGGTGTGCTCCGAGCCGCACCCGCTCAGCGTCGGCGACGCGCACCCCTGTGGGCACCACGTAGTCGACCATCCGCGGGAACTTGTCGACGCTCGTCACCCCGATCGTGGTCCCGGTCGCCCGCAACGTCCGCTGCGCAGCCGGGAAGGATGCGACGTCGCAGGGTCCCATCGTGGTCCACACCACGTTGGACAGGAGGCCGAACTGGCCATCGAGGTTCACACCGTGGGGTGCCACCTTCCGCGACGACAGCAGGTGCAGCCGCAGGTAGACGTCGTGTGCGTCGAGCGGGGCATCGTCGAGCGCGGCGATCGAGGTGAGCACCGCGACCTTGCGCACCGGAAGGGGGTTGGGCCGCTCCACCAGCCCGGCCAGGTCCTCGAGCACCGCCAGGTTCGGATGCTCGTGCAGCTCGTCGCGGAACAGCTCGGAACGCGCCCGCATCTCCTCGATCGCCGTCGCGTCCAGCTGCACCGTCCCGGTCGGGGATCCGGTGCCGCACACGTCGTGCAACGCTGCAGCGAACCCGATGTTCTCGCCGAGGTTGATCGAGGCGAACCAGGTGTCGAGCACCGCGCCGTCAGCGTCGGCGATCGTCGCCACACCGAGCCCGAACGCCGCGGGCTCACTGAACTGCGGACGGGCGAGTGCTGCATCGACCATCGCCTCGAAGGCGTCGCGGGTCATCGGTCGGTTCTGTTCGGTCACAGGGATCTCCGGTTTCTGAGGGCGCGATTTCGACAAGGTATGTCGGTGAGCACCCCTATATCGGGTCGAGGAGGTCGGCGAGGACGGCGTAGGTGCGCTCCAGGCTGGCCCGCTCGACCCGCTCGTCGCGCGTGTGCGCCAACGTGGCGTCGCCCGGTCCCAGGTTGATCGCCGGCACACCCCAGGCGGTGAAGCGGGCGACGTCGGTCCAGCCGAGCTTCGCCCGGACGTCGAGGCGGTGACGGTCCACGAGGCGCGCGACCAGCGGATGATCGAGCGCCGGGCGCGCGGCAGGCGACCGGTCGAGCACCTCGACGGTGTCACCCTCCTCGACCAGCGGGGCCAGCACGTCGCGGACGTGTGCCTCGGCCTGCGCCAGGTCGCGGTCGGGAGCGAAGCGGTGGACGATGTCGACCGCCGCCCGGTCGGGCACCACGTTGCCAGCCACACCCCCCTCGACGTGGGTGGCGAGCAGCGCCTCGTGGAACTTGCAGCCCAGGATCTCGGGGCGGCGGGGCTCGTAGCGATCGAGGACGGCCAGCAGCCCGCCGAGGCGGTGGATCGCGTTCCGACCCTTCCACGCCCTCGCAGCGTGGGCCCGGATGCCGACGAGGGTCACGCGCATGCGGATCACCCCCTGGCAACCGGCCTCGACCGAGCCGTCCGTCGGTTCGCCGAGGATCGCGAGGTCGCCGTGCAGCAGCTCCGGTCGCTCACGTTCGATCTCGAGCAGCCCCGACCGGTCGGCCGCGACCTCCTCGCGGGCATAGAAGACGTAGGTGACGTCGACCGCGGGCTCCACGTGGCGGCGAGCGAGCTCCGACATGATCGCCAGGCCGCCCTTCATGTCGGCCGCACCGAGGCCCCACAGCACGTCGCCGTCGATCCTGGCCGGAAGGTTGCCGTTCAGGGGGACCGTGTCGAGGTGCCCACCGAGGACCACCCGCAGCGGACGTCCGAGCCCGGTCCGGCCGACGACGTTGTCACCGACCCGGTCGACCACGAGATGTGGGCAGCTGCGCAGCATCGCCTCGATCCGATCGGCCAGTCGACCTTCGTCGAAGCTCTCCGACGGCACATCGACGAGCTCGGCGGTGGCGAGCAGCAGATCGACCGGAGGCGCAAGCACCGCGCGTGTCTACACGCGCCGCGACGGCATCGGCGACAGCCCGACGCGCATCGGGTCGGCCTCAGACGGTCCCCTCGCTGGGCGGCTCGAACGCGCCAGGCGCAGGCGGCGAGGCCGGCGGCGCAGGCGGTGGGGCCGGGAACCCACCCGGAGCCGGCGGCGAGGCCGGGAACCCACCCGGAGCCGGCGGCGCAGGCGGCGAGGCCGGGAACCCACCCGGGGCCGGCGGCGGGTTGAAGCCTCCACCGTCGGTCGGTGCGGGTCCGCTGGGGTTGCGCTTGCGCCAGCCGGAGCGCTTCACGAGCCCGACGATCAGGCAGATCACCCCGATGATGAAGGCCAGGATGCCGCCGGAGACGCCACCGATGCCGATGAACAGGCTCGAGAACCCGGGGAAGCGGACGACGAGGAACTCGGCGTCTCCGCCGG
>JAFDWA010000650.1 GCA_018268735.1 Actinomycetota bacterium
CGGGTCGATGGCGATCACCCGCTTGGCTCCTGACAGGGCCGCACCCTGCACAGCGTTGATGCCGACGCCACCGACGCCGATGACCGCGACGGTGTCGCCCGAGCGGACGTTCGCCCGGTACACCGCGGAACCCCATCCGGTCGCGACGCCGCACGACACGAGCGCCGCGACGTCGAGCGGGAGGTCCGGTTCGATCTTCACCAGCGAGTCCTGGCTCACGAGCAGGTGCTCGGAGAACGTGCCCACCTGCGCGAAGCGGGCGGCCTCTGTGTCGCCGAGGCGATGCGACACGCTGCCGGGCTCACGCGTGATCATGTGCAGGTCGAACAGCTTGGAGCCGAGGTCGCAGAGGTTCTGGCGTCCCGTCGAGCACCACTTGCACCGTCCGCAGCTCGGCACGAACGACATGGCGACGTGGTCACCTGGTGCGACGGTGTCGACGCCTGCGCCGACCGCCTCGACGACGCCGGAGCCCTCGTGGCCGCCGATGAAGGGGAAGTGCGGCACGAGCATGTCGCCGGCGACGACGTGCTCGTCGGAGTGGCACATGCCGGCATACGCCGTCTTGACGACCACTTCGCCCGGACCCGGATCGTCGAGCTCCACCTCCTCGATCTTCCAGTCCTGGTGATGGCCCCAGAGGACCGCAGCTCGGGTCGTGGTCGGCATGGAGAACCCCCTGAACTCGTGTGGTCGGCGGGCACACAGCACCCGCGCGGGGACTCTATCCCCCTGTGTCGACCTCGGTGCCCGGGAGCAGGATCGGGTGCCGGGAGGCGTCGTCAGCCCAGACGGACAGCCGCGAGGACGAGGCCGACGAGGGTGGCGTTGCTGGCGACCATCGCGAACACGACCGTGCGGATGGTGCTCGTCGACGCTCGGTGGATCTCGGCACGGAGCTCCGCGCTCAGGACGCGAAGGTCGTCCTTGGTTGCGAGAGAGCTGGGGTCCGACGGGATCGCGTTCATGAGCGTGTCCGCGGCCTCTGCTCCCCAGGTGCTGCGGGCCCGCTCATAGAGGTGCAGGCGGTGCAGCGTCATCGATGGTCATGGTGGTCTCCCGTGTGGTGTCCGTCAACGGTGGGCGCCACACGGCACCGATCCGGGGTCTCCCGTCGCGGACATCGTCCTGCACGGCTGTGACAGCGGACGGAGCTCCGTCCCAGACGGATCGCCACCCGGGGACGGGTACGATCTGGCGGAGTCCGCACCTTAGGAGCAGTCATTCTGAATGACACGACGACCACCGAGACCGTCGAT
>JAFDWA010000651.1 GCA_018268735.1 Actinomycetota bacterium
AGTCCTGCACTGTGGGTCCGTCCGCGTCAGGGTTCCGTCGGCCTCACGCGGCGCCGTGGCAGACCTTGAACTTCTTGCCGCTCCCACACGGGCAGGGCGCGTTGCGAGGCGTCTTGTCCCAGTCGCTCTTGACGACCGGCTGCTGGGGCGCCGGCTCGTCGCTCTCGGCGACGGCGCCCGCGGACGTCGCGGACTCCTCGGCAGCGACGATGGCCGGCACCGGGTTCGTCCCCTCGGAGGGATCGTCGGGCGCCGAGTAGCTGAAGCGCTGCGGCTGCAGCTTCGGCTGCTCCTCCTGCACCACCTGCACGTGCATGACGTACTGGACGTACTCGCGGCTGACCGACTCCATGAGGGTGCCGAACATGTCGAAGCCTTCTCGCTGCCACTCCGTGAGCGGGTCCTTCTGGCCGAGTGCGCGGAGGTTGATGCCCTCCTGCAGGTAGTCCATCTCCTTGAGGTGCTCGCGCCAGCGGGTGTCGATGATCCGCAGCATGATCTGGCGCTCGATCTGGCGGAACGTGTCCTCGCCGAACTCTGCCTCGCGCTCCTCGTAGTGGCGGGTGGCATCGCCCATCAGCACGTCGTAGAGCTGGTCGCTCGTCACGACGTCGCCGAGGTCGGCCATCTCGAGGGTGGTCGGCCAGTACGTCGCTGTGTCGCCGAGCAGGGCCTCGAGGTCCCACTCCTCGCTGTAGTCGGAGCCGCAGTGGACTTGCAGGAGCCCGTCGACGGCCGTCGCGAGGGACTGCATGGTCTCCTCGCGGAGGTCGACGCCTTCGAGCACCTCGTCGCGCCGGGCGTAGATCACCTTGCGCTGCTCGTTCATGACCTCGTCGTACTTGAGGACGTTCTTGCGGATCTCGGCGTTGCGGGCCTCGACGGTGTTCTGGGCCTTCTCGATCGCCCGGGTGACCATCCGCGCCTCGATCGGCACGTCGTCGTCCCAGCCCTTGCCCATCACCCACTCGATGGCGCCGGTGGCGAAGAAGCGCATCAAGTCGTCCTCGAGCGACAGGTAGAAGCGGCTCTCGCCGGGATCGCCCTGACGACCTGACCGACCCCGGAGCTGGTTGTCGATCCGGCGGCTCTCGTGACGTTCGGTGCCGAGCACGTAGAGCCCGCCGAGGTCCCTGACCTTCTCGCCCTCGGCCCGGCACTCGGCCTCGTGCTTGGCGAGGAGCTCCTCGTAGCGGACTCGACCCTCGTCGGATTCGGGGTCGAGGCCTTCGGCCGCGACGTCGTGCTGCGCGAGGCC
>JAFDWA010000652.1 GCA_018268735.1 Actinomycetota bacterium
GGAAGCGGACCTCACGCCGGATGGTGGCCATCGCAGCGATCATGGCAGGTCTGCTCGGATGCTGCGGTCTCGATCGCTGCGCGGGTGCTCGTGGGGAACGGGTCGTGGAGCCACCCCAACAGGGTGAGGACAGGTGGACCCTCGCGGCGCGTACTGTTGGGGGTTCACCCATCGGAGGTCGTGATGCGCAAGTTCCTGGTCCTCGTCGTCGCCGTCTCCAGCGCGTCCCTCGTGCTGGGGGCGTGCTCGAAGGACGACTCCTCGTCGAGCACCTCGACGACGACGACCACCAAGGAGAGCCCGTCGAAGGGTTCGACCGGAGGATCAGGGACGAAGAGCTTCTCGGTCGACACCCCCGAAGGCCAGGCATCCCTGTCGCTCGACGGCCAGCTCCCGCCGAACTGGCCGAACGACTTCCCCGCTCCGAAGCAGTCCGAGGTCGCGGGTTCCGGCTCGCTCGCCAGATCGGACTCCGGCGTGATGGTCGGTGTGTACACGACCAAGCAGTCGGCCTCCTCTGTCTACGAGGCCTACAAGTCGAATGCGGACCTGAAGGTGTCCGGCGCGAAGTCGGCGACGATCGGCGGCGTCTTCGCCGGCCGGATGAGCATCGGTGGCACCTATGACGGATCGATCACCGTGACAGCGATCGACGGCACCACCTATGTGGTCGTCGTCCTCAAGGGCGGTGGCGGCAGTGCGTCATCGTCATCGTCCTCGTCGTCGACCTCGACACCGTCGTCGAGCTCGACGTCCACCTCGACAGCGGGCTGACAGCCGGATCATCGGCGACGGGCGCAGCAACACGGGGGCGCTAACGTCCCACGGGTGCTCGAATCCTGGGTGCTCCCCCAGCGCTTGAGGCCACCGCGGTCGCGGCCGCACGAGCTGCCACGAACCCGGCTGGTGCAGCGCGCACTCGAGGCGGATGCCACGGTCGTCACCGTGCAGGCCGGTGCGGGGTACGGCAAGACGACGCTACTGGGACAGGTCGTCGTGGCCGATCCTCGTCCGTCGGGTTGGTTGAGCCTCGATGCCGCTGACGACGACCCGGTGGTGTTGCTGCGTCACGTCGTCGCGGCGCTGCACGATGCGGGCGTAGGGGTCGACCAGGTCGAACAAGCGCTGATGGGGCGCGATCCCGATGCTCATCTCAAGGTGCTCCCGCTCCTCGCCCGGGCGCTCGACGAGACTGGGTCGCCGTTCCTCGTCGTGCTGGACGACCTGCACGTGCTGTCGAACGCGGAGTCGATCCGGT
>JAFDWA010000653.1 GCA_018268735.1 Actinomycetota bacterium
CGGTCAAGTCGCCCAGTGCCTCGACCGCGCCACGGCACGACGCCACCTCCGGTGGTCGGCGTCGACAGCGGCGCGCGTGGTCGGATCGCCGGACGGCACCGCCGCCGCGTCGGATCGCCAGGTCGCGGCGAGATCCGCGGCGTCGGACCAGATGCCCGCGCCGAGCCCTGCGACGAACGCGGCGCCCAGCGCGGTCGTCTCGGCGACCGCCGAACGCAGCACCGGCACGTCCAGCTGGTCGGCCTGCAGCTGCAGCAGGAGCTCCATCGCCGCCGCCCCGCCGTCGACCCGCAGCTCCGCGACGTCGACGCCGGCGGCCGTGCTCATCGCCTCGACGACGTCGCGCGTCTGCATCGCCATCGACTCGACGACGGCCCGTGCGAGATGTGCGCGGGTGGTGCCCCGGGTGATGCCCAGGATCGTGCCCCTCGCGTACGGGTCCCAGTCCGGAGCACCGAGGCCGGCGAACGCCGGCACGACCACGACGCCGCCCGTGTCCGGCACGGACGCTGCGAGGGGTCCGACCTCGGCGGCATCGGCGATCACCTCGATGCCGTCACGCAGCCACTGCACCGCAGCGCCGGTCACGAAGATCGCTCCCTCGAGGGCGTAGTGGGTGACCGTCGCGTCCGGACCCTCGGCGACCGCAGCATCCTCGGCCCCGGCAGCATCGTCGGCGACGGCGCCGAGCATCCGCGCCGGGAGCTCCCACGCGACGGTTGCGAGCAAGCCCTCGGCCGGGACCGGACACGTCGCTCCAGTGTTCAGCAGGACGAACGAACCGGTGCCGTAGGTGTTCTTGGCCATGCCCGGGAACAGGCACGCCTGACCGAACAGCGAGGCCTGCTGGTCGCCGAGGATCCCGGTGATCGGCACGCCCTCGCCCGTCGGCGTCCCCGCAGCCGCCCGACCGAATGCACCCGCCGACGGTCGCAGCTGCGCGAGCGCGGTGGAGGGGACGTCGAAGAGCTCGCAGAGCTCGTCGGACCAGGTCCGGGTCCGCAGGTCGAACAGCATCGTCCGAGCGGCGTTCGACGGGTCGGTGGCGTGCACGGCTCCCGCTGCGGTCGTGCCCCCCGTCAGGTTCCAGAGGATCCAGCTGTCGATGGTCCCGAGCCGCAGTCCGTCGTCGGCAGCGACGTCGCCGTGGGTGAGGAGCCACTCGAACTTCGACGCCGAGAAGTACGGGTCGAGGACGAGCCCGGTCAGCTCGCGGATGCGTGGCAGGTGGCCGTCGGCGAGCAGCTCTG
>JAFDWA010000654.1 GCA_018268735.1 Actinomycetota bacterium
CGCGGCCGCCTCGGGTGAAGGGCAGCGGGTCGGATCTGCCTCGACCTCAGCGAGCGTCACCGTCGCAGGGTCCACCGAGGCGACCACGTCATGGACCTGGGAGACCCAGGCGAGCACCTCGACTCCGAACCGCTCGGCGAGCAGTTTGCGGGCGATCGCCCCGGCGGCGACGCGACCGATCGTCTCCCGCGCGGATGCCCGCCCGCCGCCGGCGACGGCACGGATCCCGTACTTGGCTTCCGTGGTCCAGTCGGCGTGCGACGGTCGGTAGAGGTCCGCCATGTGGTCGTATGCGCCCGAGCGCTGGTCCTGGTTGCGGACCAGCAGCGCGATCGGCGAGCCGAGCGTCAGCCCGCCGGAGACCCCGGAGAGGATCTCGACGGCGTCCGTCTCGTCACGTTGGGTGACGAGACGGCTCTGGCCGGGTCGACGTCGATCCAGGTCCGGCTGGATGTCGGACTCCGACAACTCCAACCGGGGTGGACAGCCGTCGACGACCACCCCGACACCGCCGCCGTGGGATTCCCCGAACGTCGTGATGCGGAACAGCGTCCCGGTGCTCGAGGACATCGACCAAGTATGGCAGCGGGGGAGCAGCGAGCGATCGGTGCGAACGCGTGTTCGGCACTAGGATGCCGACCCGATGGCACCCCCGGCCCGCTCGACAGGCGCACACCACCCGTCGGACACGATCGTCATCCGCGGTGCCCGTGAGCACAACCTCGCGGACGTCTCGATCGACTTGCCGCGCGATCGCCTGATCGTCTTCACGGGCCTGTCGGGATCGGGCAAGTCGAGCCTGGCGTTCGACACGATCTACGCCGAGGGCCAACGCCGTTACGTGGAGTCGCTGTCCTCCTATGCCCGCCAGTTCCTCGGCCAGATGGACAAGCCCGATGTCGACGTCATAGAGGGGCTCTCGCCGGCCATCTCGATCGACCAGAAGTCGGCGTCTCGAAACCCCCGCTCCACCGTCGGCACGGTCACCGAGATCTACGACTACCTGCGCCTCCTGTTCGCCCGGGTCGGCATCCCCCACGATCCCGAGACCGGCGAGCGGCTGGTGCGCCAGACGCCGCAGCAGATCGTGGACCGCATCCTGCAGCTCCCCGAGGGCACCAGGTTCCAGGTGATCGCGCCGATGGTGCGCGGACGCAAGGGCACCTACGAGCAGCTGTTCGCGGATGTCGCCCAACGGGGCTTCAACCGCGTGCGGGTCGACGGTGAGGTCCACGAGCTGCCGGCCGAG
>JAFDWA010000655.1 GCA_018268735.1 Actinomycetota bacterium
GGCAGCATCGCTCCTCGTGCTCCTCAACTCGACCAAGCGACGCCGGGTCGACCCGGTGATGTGGTGGGTCGGGTTCGTGTTACCGACGATCGCTGCACTCGGGCTTCAACTGGTGCTCGCACGTGGGCAGGGCGGGATCGGCATCGCTCCCTTCGAGGTGGTGCAGCAGATGCTCCACTCGCGTGGACTCTCCGGCTGGTGGTTCATCCCCCTCGCTGCCATGTCGCTGCTCTTCCCTGTCGCTGTGGTCCTGATCGAGCCCGGAGTGACCCGTTCCTCGTCCCTGCGGCTCGCATGGCTCGCGATGTTGGTGGGGCTGACCATCTTCTGCGTGTTCACCGTCACTGGTCGACGCGACTACGGCGATTTGCTCTGGGGCCCCCAGATCGGGCTCTTCGTGGTCTTCGTGGAGTCCGTGCGAGCGATCATCCATGCCGCGACCGAGCGGCTCCGCAAACGGCCTGACAGCAGGGTGTTCGACCCACGGACGTCGATCCTCTCCGCCCTCTTCGCGCTGCACGTCATGAGTGGCGTCATGCTCTGGTACCACGAGGTCGTGACACCTGCTGCCTGGTGGTGACCCTGACCATCTTCGCTGATTCGCCGCTACCCTTCTGTTCTCGCGCTTGTGAGCCCAAAGGCAGCGCGAGCGTGACCTACGAGAACCGGGATGTGGACGTGGGGCAGAGCTGGGTCGCTGATGCTGTGGCAACGTTCGGGTACCTCGGCATCGTTGTCGTCGTCGCGGTCGAGACTGCCTTCCCTCCAATAGCCGGCGTGTCGCTGGCCATGATCGGACTGACGGTCGCCGCAGGGCGCTTCTCCTTCCTTGGCGCTGTCACCGCTGCGACTGTCGGGTCGCTGCTGGGAGCTATCGCGCTCTACGAGCTCGGCGCACGGCTGGGCCCGGACCGGTCGCGTCAGATGCTCGTCAAGATCAAGCTCCTGAGTATCTCGCCTGAATCGTTCGACCGGGCGTCCGCATGGTTCGACCGACACGGTTCATGGGTCGTGCTCGTCGGGCGCTGCGTGCCGGTCGTCCGCTCCCTCGTCTCGATCCCAGCGGGCGTCCGACGGATGCACATGACGCAGTTCGCGGCCTTGACCGCTGCCGGCTGCACAGCATGGAACATCGCCGTCATCGGTTCGTCAGCAATTCTGGGCTCATCATGGGACCGGCTGATGGCGATCAACAGGATGGCCGGTCTGATGGTGACCTTCGTCTGCGTGGCGGCGGCGCCGGTCCT
>JAFDWA010000656.1 GCA_018268735.1 Actinomycetota bacterium
GGAACCGGTGACGGCCATGCGTGGTCCACCAGCGGCGGATCGCTTCGACCGCGAACTCGCTCGTGTCCGCGCTGTCGCCGACGCTGACCAAGCCCTCGTCGTTGCCGACGTCGTAGATCCCGTACGGGATGGCCTTCGCGAACTCGCCGAGGCTGTCGTCTTTGAAGTCGTGCACGTTGACTCGCTCGGGGTCACTCGTGGGCCGCCAGTCCCGGCCCCCGTTGGCGTAGCGGCCCAACAGCTCCTTCTTCTTGGTGTCGACCGAGATCACCGGCTCACCCGCCGCCAACGCCGCGGTCACCTTCTCGTTGAGGTACTCGAACTGGCTGTTGCGGTCCGGGTGCGAAGTTCCCTCCAACTGCTTCGACGGCGCCTGCAACGAGTAGCCCATGTCGTGCAACATGCGCCGCACCAGCTCCGCCGAGGCACGGAACCCGTCGCGAGCAAGCTGATCGGCCAGCTCGTAGGTCGACGTCAACGTCCACCGCAACGGCGACATCGGATGCCCCCGGGTCTCGGGCCACACCAGCTCATCGAGCGCTTCGAGCAACCCCGGCTGTTTCTCGATCGCCGGCTTGTCCCCACCGCCAGGCTTGCGTAACCGCTCCGACGGCTCGATCCCCGCCTCGACCTCGCCTTGGGCCTTGATCACCGTGTTGCGGCTCATACCCGACGCGGCGGCGACCGCTGTCTTGCCGCCACGACCAAGTTCGGCCGCCACCGCGCCCGCCACAACCCGGCGTTGCACCTCGTTCAGATGCGGCAACACCCGCTCGAAGAACCGCCCCAACTCCTCAGCCGAAGCCTCCACGGACCGAACACTACATCGCGCGTTCTAACTTGTGGCGGGCCCTTGGTCAGCCTTGGCCGGCGAACAGCTGCCTGTGCAATCGATCGTCGAGGTCGCGGTGTGGTCGCCAACCGGTCGCGGCTTCCTGTGCGAACATCCGGCGATAGTGCTCGACCAGGCGTGGCGAGGCATTCTCGTGGCGGTAGTGCGTCGCTTGGCCCGTTGGCGGAAGTAGCCAGCCCGCAACCGCCTGGTGATCGAGGATGAGTTGAGTGCCGTCTTCGAAGTCGAGGAGGGTGGACTTCGATGGCTCGATTGCTCGCCAACTCGTGACCATGGCGACCGGGAACGGCTCGAGTTCTGAGCCCCGTCCCATCCCTCTCGCGAGATGCTCGAAGGGAGGGATCGAGTCCACGGGTTCGATCTCCGTCACCTGCAGAAGCCGATCGAGG
>JAFDWA010000657.1 GCA_018268735.1 Actinomycetota bacterium
GGACGAGCGTGTAGCGGAACTCGTCGGTGTCGCTGACGACGTCGTAGTCCCAGCCGAACACGGCGCGGTAGAAGTCGAGCGATCCGGCGTGGTTCGAGGTGTGCAGCTCGAACCAGCTCGGGGTTCCATCGACGCCGAGCTCGGTGAACCCGCCGAAGGTGTCGGGCTGCCATGCGCCTGCGACCGCGCCGGACGGGTCGCTGAACACGAACTGGGTGCCCAGGTCCGCGACAGCCATCGGGTCGAAGTGGGCGGTCCCACCGTTCGCGGCGACTGCTGCCGCCACGGCCTCGATGTCGTCGGTGTGGAAGTAGGGCTTCCAGGTGTTGTCCGCCGCGGCGTCGACCATGTCGCCCATCGCGCCGGCGACGGGAGATCCCCGGTGGGCGAACTGGAAGTACCCGCCGAACTCTGGTGCTGGTTCGAGCGCCTCCCAATCGAACACCGTCGTGTAGAAGCGTCGGGCAGCACCGACGTCGGAGGTCCACAGGTCCATCCAGGTAGGCGCACCGTGGGGGATGTGCGTGCGGGTCGTCATGGGTGGTGCTCCTCGGTCGCTCCAGGGTGTGATCGTGTCAACGGTGGAGACGGAACGGCGGCCGGGAGATCATCGGTCGTCGTCGGGATCGCTCTGGCAGCCGTCGATTCGTCGTCGCAGGACGCCCGTTGGCACTCGCCGCGGTGGCGATGTCGACCGTAGCGCTGGGTGCCGATGAGCTCGAGGCGTTCCGCCGGGAGCTCACCGGCTGCTGCTACCGATGCTGGCGTGCGGGATCGAAGCCGAGGAAGCGGTGCAGGAGACGTTCGTGAAGGCGTGGCGTCCCGCGGAGCGCTTCGAAGGACGATCGAGCGTCCGGTCCTGGCTGTAGCGCATCGCCACCAACGTGTGCGTCGACATGCACCGCAGTCCGCAGCGTCGACGGTGGGTTCACCCCTTGGGGCATCCACGTCCCCGAGCTCTCCGGCGGATCGCGACGAGTGAACCGATGTCTCGCGCAACCACCGGGACGGCACGTCGATCGACCCGCCGCTGTACCGTCGACGCTGATCCTGAGGTGTGCTTCGAACGGAGGGCTCGTGATGGCCGTGCGAGTTGATCTCAACATCTCTTTGGACGGGTTCGCGACCACGACGGACCAGACGCCGGAGAACCCGATGGGGGAGGACTGGTCGCGACTCGTCGCCGCGTACGTCGCGACGCGCACGTTCCGCGAGCGGGTCCTGCACGACACCTCG
>JAFDWA010000658.1 GCA_018268735.1 Actinomycetota bacterium
CTGGTGGCGCCCCGGGGCGAGCCCACCGATCGTCATGTCCACCACGCCGCCGACGGACGCCGACGACCTGATCTCGCCGCCGTCGATGCGGACATCGACGGTGATCGGACCCGGGCCGTCGGGATCGGTCACCGTGCCCCGCACGCGCACCGTGGTCGCGTCGACAGGGGTCACCGACGACAGACGCAGGTCCGGTCGCCGATCGTCGGTCAACGGGACGACGACCGGTGAGCACCCGATGAACCGAGCACTGCCCCACCCGACGTTTCCGGCCACCACGCACACGGTGTGGCTGCCGGGAGTCGCCGGGAAGCGGATGTCGTAGCCCCGCAGGAGGCCGAGTCCGTACACCGCCTGGACATCCGGTCGCGCGATGTCGGTGGGTTGGACGACCACCCGTGCGCCGTCGAGGACGATGCCGACATCGGTCGGGTCGGTCGTCTCCGGATCGGCCACCCAGCCGGTGACCCGGATCATCCCGTTGGCGAGCGTCGTGACCGCGTCGATCGCCCCGAAGGGGTCGACCTGGATGACGACGTCCTTGCAGCCCAGGACGCGGGTGTCACCACCGACGCCGACATCGCTCACCCAGACGCAGACCTGGCGCTTGCCCGGACCCAGGTCGGGCACCGTGAAGTCGAACCCGTGGAATGACCCACGTCCGGGGAACGCTGCGCCCACGTCCGGACGGACGAGATCGGCACGCACGTCGCGCACCGCCTGGCCCTCGACCTTCACCTGGACGTCGATCGGGGCGGTCGTGTCGGGGTCGATCGCCCAACCTGCGACGCGGATGCCCGCGCCGCTCTGGGCGATCAGATCGAGGTTCCCGAACGGTGCGTGTCCTGTGGGGTCCGGCGCGCCCGGTGCGAGGCACGCGGTCATCGACACGGCGATGGCCAGCACCCCCGCCAGAGCCCAGCCACGAAGTCGGATCCTGCTCACGTCACCGGTCCTCTCCACCTCGACGTCGTGGCGCACGCCCCTCGCGGGACCCCGGCCGCCGGGAGCGGTCCTCGAACGCCGAGCCAGCAACGCTACCCGTGGTGACGAGGGCACCGCCATCGGCAGGGCCCTGCCACTCCTGGACCCTGCCACCCCTGGACCGTGCCATCCCGGGTCCGAATCACCCCTGGGTCGTACCGGACCCGATCGCCTCGGGGACCCGGTTCCGCCACGCGGCGGTCACCTCGTCGAGGCCGATGTCGAGGAGGTCCTTCACGACGATG
>JAFDWA010000659.1 GCA_018268735.1 Actinomycetota bacterium
CTCGACGCGACCTTCAACACGACGTCACGGTCGTGGGCCCGGTCGTGGCACCACAACCCGACCGCCGTGGACCCCTTGCCCAGACGTCGACGCACCTCGAAGCGATCCTCGAGCACGTCGCCTTCGGCCGCGGTCAGGGGATCGACCGGACCCGACGGCGCGTCGCCGTCCAAGCCGGCACGGACCAGCGCGAGCTCGTCGGCGACCGCCGCCATGTCGCCGGTGCGCTCCGACACGATCGGCGTGGTGCAGCGCCGCACCAGCGACTCGAGCTGCGGGTCCACCTCGGGCAGCACCGCCGAGAGCGACAACCCGGTGCTGCCGAGCGCGGCGCGCATCTGGGACCGGTCCGACGCCGGCGCCCGGCCGGTGCACAACAGGTAGGTCAGCGCCCCGACCGAGAACACGTCGAGCGCCACCCCGTCCGCGTTCGAGTCGGTGCTGGTCTCCGGGGCCAGGTAGGTCTCCATGGCCGGATCGCCGAGGACGATGTCGACCGCACCGGTCTGCGCGGCGGGCAGCGACCCGATGCGGGTGTAGGTCGCCACCCTCGACTCGGCCTGGTGCTCTCGGGCCGCGAGCGAGAAGTCCGAGATGAGCGGCTCGAAGCGCTGAGCGCGTGACCCGTCGGCATGCAGCGGACGCAGCCACACCGACTCGGGGGTGAGCATCCGGTGGGTGACGCGGCGCTTGTGCATGGCCCGCACCGTCGCCACGAGCTGCTCGACGATGTCCAGACGGGCGTCGAGGTCCAACGAGTCGCCGTGCTCGGCCATGAACCGGTCCAGGCGCACCGCGCCCGGAGGCTGCTCGAAGATCACCGCCGGACCGAAGTCGGTCAGGTCCATGTCGATCGCGCGGATCACCCCGTCGATCGACAGGTTGCGTGTGGCGAGGTACTCCCGGCTCGCCGCGTCCTTGAGCGCCCGAGCCTCCTCGGTGGAAGCACCGACGACGTTCGAGTACACCCGCACCCGGGCCGCCAGGCCGTGCACCTTGTGGCGGGCCATGAAGTCCTGGGTGGCACCACGCTCGGCGAAGGCGGGGAGCTGCAGCTCGTAGGAGCCGGCCATGCGGGTGCGGGTCGACTCCTTGAAGCCGATGCGGCCCATCACCTCGGTGAACGTGGTCGACTGCTCGGGGCTGACTCGCCGGAAGTTCGGGTCCTTCGCCTCGGCGTCACCGATCCGCAGGATCGCCTGCTCGATGGACCGGATGCGCTCGGGT
>JAFDWA010000065.1 GCA_018268735.1 Actinomycetota bacterium
CGGCAACATCGTCAACACGGCCTCGACGGCTTCGCTCGCCGGTCACCCGTGGACCGTGTCGTACTCGGCGTCGAAGGGCGGCGTCTACGCGCTCACCCAGACCCTGGCTGTCGAGTTCGCCCGGATGGGGGTGCGCTGCAACAGCGTCGCTCCCGGATCGATCCTGACGCCGATCCAGAACGAGTTCCGGCTGCCGGAGGGCGCCGATCCGAAGCTCGTGTACCGGATCATGGCGCTCGACGAGCAGCGTGGTCCCGAGACGGTCGCTGCGGCGATCGCCTTCCTGGCCTCCGACGATGCCGTGCACGTCAACGGCACCTGCCTGAAGGTCGACGGCGGGACGCTGGCCTGACACCTCGGTGGGCGGGGACCAGCCCTTCAGCGGAACAGGTCCTCCGCCGGCGAGCGGACGAGATCGGTGAGCACCCCTCGTCGCACGGACGGATCCGCAGCCGTGTCGTCGGTGAACACCGCCTCGTCGAGGCCGCGGACCACAGCGACGGGGATCCCCGAGGACTTCCCCATGACGAGCTCCGCTGCCGCCGCGATCTCGTCGACGACGGCGACCTCGGTGACCTGGAGCTCTCGACCGTAGGCGTCCCGGGTTCCTCGCAGGTCGAGCACCGGGAGCAGCCCCGCTGAGCCGATGGCGACGTCGGTGACGCCGCGGCGCCACGTGCGACCGAACGTGTCGGACACGATGACGCCGACGTCGGTCCCGATCCGTCCACGGATCCCATCGCGGATCCGGCGGGCCGAGCGGTCCGGGTCGTCGGGCAGCAGCGCTGCCCACCCGTGCTCGACGTTGGAGAGGTCGACGCCGGCGTTGGCGCACACGAACCCGTGGCGGGTCTCGGAGATGACCAGCTCACCGCGACGCCGAAGGATCCGGACCGACTCACGTTCCACGACCGGCTTGTGCGACAGCGGGTCGTCGGGATCGACCTCGACCATCGCACCCTCCGCCTTCGAGACGACCTTCTGGGTCACGACCACGACGTCGTGGTGGCGCAGCTCCGCGGCCTGGCAGATCATCCCGGCGAGGTCGTCGCCGCGCCGCACCTCTGGGATCCCGTCGACCCCGAACAGCTCGAGCCCGCTCATCGGAGGCGGCCGGTGCTCGGCGCGTCGGCGCTCATGCATCCGCCGCCGCGGCCAGGCACGTCGAGGCGAGTGCCCGCGACACGTCCTCGTCGGACATCACCGTCGAGGTCACGATGCAGCGGATGCCCTCCGCCTCGACCGCGTCGGCGAGGTCGGCGTCGGCCTCGTCGATCAGGAGGGTTCCGGCGACGTCGGAATACCAACGTGCGACCCCGAGGACCGACGCCTCGTGACCGAGCTCCCGCAGCAGCCGGTCCGCCGGACCCTTGAGCGCGGCCCCGCCCACGATCGGGCTGACCGCGACGGTGCGCTGCCGACGCCGGGCGACCGACTCGCGGATCCCCGGCACCCCGAGCACCGGTTCGATCGACACGATGGGGTTGGACGGCGCGATCACGATCACCTCGGCGCCGCGCAGCGCGTCGAGCGCGGGGGCCGTGGCGCGTGCGTCCTCGATCCCCTCGTAGCGGACGGCTGACACCTCGATGTCGTGGTGCTCGCGCACGAAGTACTCCTGGAACGACAGGTCCCGTCCATCCGCGGTCCTCACGACGGTCCTGACCGGGTCGTCGGTGACCGGTAGGAGGCGCACGTCGAGTCCCCACGTCCTGGTGACCTCCGCCGTCACCTCCGTCAGCGTCGCGCCGGCGCGCACCCGCGAGGTCCGGTACATGTGGGTGCCGAGGTCGCGGTCACCGAGAGCGAACCACCCGGCGGCCTCCTCGGCGTCGCGGTGGTCGACCTCGCGGCCGTTCGAGCGGCCGTAGCGACGAAGCTGCTCCATCGCCTGCCACGTCTCGCCGGTCAGGCCCCAGCCCGTCGTCGGGTTGACCGCACCGGCGAGCGTGTAGGTGATCGTGTCCAGGTCGGGAGCGACGTGCAGTCCGTGGATCACGGCGTCGTCGCCGACGTTCACGATCCCGGTCACCGTCGACGGGTCGATCGCCCTGCGGAGCCCCTGCAGGAAGCGGGCAGCTCCCACGCCACCACAGAGCACCGCCACCTGCGTCATCGCCGGGGACCCTACCCCCGCCGGTTGCCGGTGCTGTCCGACGCGCGTTCAGGTTTCCTCGCCAGCACGGATGTGGGATCCTCGCTGCCACGTCGACAGCGCCTGGATCGTCGACGGGAGGGTTCGACCGTGCTCGATGGGGATGTGCGATCCACGCGACCCGTCCCGACGTCGCGCGGGTCGTCCCTCGCCGGTGACGGGGCCGGATCGAGGGTGGTCTACCTCGACGCGGTTCGTGGCGTCGCCCTCGCCAGAGTCGTACTCTACCACGCGCTCGGCCAGAGCTGGGTCCTCGTCTTCTCGTCGCTCCCGCTGATGTTCTTCGTCGCCGGCTGGTTGTTCGCCGCGTCGCTCGACCGGAAGGGCCCGGGTGCGGTCACCTTCAGCCGCTTCCGGCGCATCATGCCGTCGTACTGGGTCTACGTGGTCGCGATGGTCGGGCTCTGGGCGGCGCTCGGCGTCCTGTGGGAGCTGAGCCCGTTCGACTGGCTGTCGTTCGCAATGCCGGTCATCTCGGCCGGCGGACCGCACGGTCCGGGCATCGGCACCACGTTGGCGCTCACCTGGACGGCTCTGTGGTACCTGCAGATGCACCTGATCCTGGCGTTGGTCGGACCGTGGCTGCGTCGGGCGCAGCAACGGCACCCTCTCGTGCTGTGGCTCGGCCTCGCAGCGATCGCTGCGGTCGTCTGGGCGTTCGCATCACCCGGGGCGCTCGTGTTCCTGTTCACCGGGTCGTGGATCCTCGGATACCACCACCACGACGGGCAGCTGCAGGCGGTGCTGCGGAGGTGGTGGTGGGCGTTCGTGCTCGCCTGCGGGTTCGTCGCCGTCACCGCGGTCGCCGTCCTCTTCGTGACGACGACGAAGGTCTCGGGGTCCGCCGCCGCGGTTCGTGTGGCGATGCTCATGATGGGCGTGCTCGGCGCGTTCTGGCTGATCGTCGCGATCCGCCTGCAGCCGATCGTCGAGCCCCGGCTGCGTGGGCACCGGACCCTCTCGACGATCACCTGGGTCAGCCAGCGTTCGCTGACGATCTACCTGTGGCACATGGCGGCGATCTACGTCGCGGTCGCGGTTCCGCTGCCGGGTTCGTCCAACTGGGCGATCCGCATCGGGTGGTGCCTCGTGGGGACGTTGGTCGCCGTGCTGGCGTTCGGATGGGTCGAGGACCTTGCGGGGCGTCGTTCCGTTCGCCTCTGGCCCACCCGGGTGATCGACCTGACCGTTGCCGGTGTGAGCTCAGCCGATCGGGCCCAGACGTCCTGACAGGAGATCCAGGTCGGCGTCGACCATCATCGTCACCAGGTCCTCGAAGCCGACCGTCGGGGTCCACTGCAGCACCCGTCCCGCCTTGGCGGGATCCCCGATGAGCAGGTCGACCTCCGCCGGGCGGTAGAACGCCTCGTCGATCACGACGTGGCGCTCGTGGTCCAGGCCGACGTGGCCGAACGCGACCTCGCAGAAGCGGCGCACCGAGTGCGTCTCACCGGTGGCGACCACGTAGTCGTCCGGCGTGTCCTGCTGGAGCATCAGCCACATCGCCCGGACGTAGTCGCCGGCGAAGCCCCAGTCGCGTTCGGCGTCGAGGTTCCCGAGCCGCAGCTCCGTGGCCAGGCCCAGCTTGATCTTCGCGACCGCGTTGGAGATCTTGCGGGTCACGAACTCGAGGCCGCGGCGCGGCGACTCGTGGTTGAACAGGATGCCGCTCGATGCGTGCAGGTCGTAGCTCTCCCGGTAGTTGACGGTGATCCAGTGGCCGTAGAGCTTGGCGACGCCGTACGGCGAGCGCGGGTAGAACGGCGTGGACTCCGACTGGGGCACCTCGACGACCTTGCCGAACATCTCGGAGCTGGAGGCCTGGTAGAAGCGGATGTCGGGATCGACGATGCGGATCGCGTCGAGGAGCCGGGTGACGCCGAGGCCGGTGACGTCACCGGTCAGCACCGGCTGGCTGAAGCTCGTCTGGACGAAGCTCTGCGCAGCGAGGTTGTAGACCTCCGTCGGCCGGTGCGTGCGCAGCAGGTCGATCAGGCTGACCTGGTCGAGCAGGTCACCGGGAACGGTGGCGATGCGGTCCTGGATGTGGGCGATCCGCTCGAAGGTGACCGTCGAGGACCGGCGGACCATCCCGATCACCTCGTAGCCCTCATCGAGGAGGAGCTCGGCGAGGTAGGAGCCGTCCTGGCCGGTGATCCCGGTGATGAGCGCACGCTTGGTCATGTCGCCTGTTCTACGCTAGAGGTGGCCCTCTGTCTGCCAACTGGGTTGACGAGATCCGAACCCTCACGCCGATGTCCGCTCCCGACCTCCCCGCAGCTCCGAGGACCCCAGGTGGGTCGCCTGCCGAGCGTCTGGGCGATCGGATCGCCCGTCTCCGGGTCGGGCTGGGGCTCACCCAGGCCGAGCTGGCGGGGCGGGTGGCGATCTCGAGGGTGGCGCTGTCGAACCTCGAGTCCGGTCGCAGCGTCCCCGGGGAACGCACGGTCACCCTGTTGGCGGGTGTGTTCCACCTCGAGCCGCCCGATCTTGTCGCCGGGACCGCCTATCCCTCCTCCAAGGCGGAGCGGCTCCCCGACGTCGCAGCGCGTCACACGGAGCTCGAGCTGCAGCTCGCGTTGGCGGACCGCGACCTCACGTGGCTCGAGGGGGCGCCCCGCTCCGTCGCGGTCCGCGTCGCCGCCGACTGGCGCGCCCGCCTCGCGGAGCTGTCGACGTCCGCATCGACCCCCAGGGAGCGGGAGCTGCTCGACGCCGCCCGTCGTCGGGTCGCCGCCCACGCCTGACCGTCGAGCGAGGCCGGCGTGCTCGACTGCTGGTGCCGTCAGTCGGCGAGGAGTCGACGTCGGTCGTCGAGGAGGTCCCGGAGCGTGACCTCGAGCGGGATCTCCGGCACCCACCCCGTGTCGGCGCGCAGCCGTGAGTTGTCGCCCAGCAGCACCGGGATGTCGACCGGTCGCTCGAGCGACGGGTCGGTGACCAGCTCCATCGGTGTGCGTGCGAGCGAGATCAGCTCCTCGGCCAGGGCCTGCACGGCGATCGCCCGTCCGCTGCAGACGTTGTAGACGGCGCCGCCGCGACCGTGGACGACGAGCAGTCGGTACGATCGCACCACGTCCCGGACATCGGTGAAGTCGCGACGGGGGCTGAGGTTGCCGACCTTCACCGTCGACTCGGACTCCCGCTCGTTGAGGGCCACCCGCTCGGCGAGCGCTGCGGCGACGAACCGGTTGCTCTGACCGGGCCCGAGGTGGTTGAAGGGGCGTGCCCGCACCACGTGCTGGCCGTAGCCCAGGTTCGCCTGCAGCGCGACGTGGTCCGCTGCAGCCTTCGATGCCGCGTAGGGGCTCACGGGCCGCATCGGCAGGTCCTCCACGATGGGGAGGTCCGACTCGCTCACCTTGCCGTAGACGTCGGCGGACCCGACGGTCAGGACGCGCTCCACGCCCGACTCGCGGGCCGCCCACAGGACGTTGAGCGTTCCTTCGGCGTTGGAGCGGAACGTCGCCTGCGGTGTCGACCAGGACCCTCCCACGTCGCTCGCTCCGGCGAGGTGGTACACCACCTCGGGTCGCGTCCTGCGGAACGACTCGAGCAGCGCCGGAGCGTCGGTGATGTCGAGCCCGTCGGTCGACCGGTCGGTGGTCAGGACCTCGTCGCCGCAGGCCGAGAGGTGCGCCGCGAGGTGATGCCCGACGAACCCACCTGCCCCGGTGATCAGCGCCTTCAACGCGGTGCACCGATGGGTGTGACGGTGGCTGCGTGAGGACGGCAGGCGACGCGCATCGGCTCACTCTACGGCGACGGCGCCCGGCTCCGATGACCCCGGTGCGGCGACCTGGCCGGGATACGATCGCCGGTCGTGGATCCGGACCCGACCGACGTCACCCCGTTGGTCGCGGACCAGCCGGACCGGCCCGGCCACCCCCGTGGCGATGACGATGGCGCCGGGACCGACGGTGCGATCGGCCGTCTGGTCGAAGAGGACACCGACGGTGTGGTCGAAGAGGGCACCGACGGCGGGGTCGACGATGCCGCCGAGGACGCGAAGTGGGGGCTGTCCGACGAGGCGCCGCTCGTCGGGTTCGGGGCGCCGTCGGTCGTCGCGGTGCTCGTCACCAGGGACCCCGGGGACTGGTTCGAGGAGTGCCTCGACTCGCTCGCCGATCAGGACTACGAGAACCTGTCGGTCCTCATCATCGACAACGGGAGTCGTCACGACCCGACCGAACGGGTCGCCGACGTGCTGCCCTCGGCGTTCGTGCGGAGGATCCCCGAGGACGACGGGTTCTCGGCCGCGGCGAACGAGGCGCTCGTGTCGGTCGAGGGTGCACCGTTCCTGCTGTTCGTCCACGACGACGTGCGGCTCCGACCCGACGTCGTGACGGCGATGGTCGCCGAGGCGTTCCGGGCCAACGCCGGGGTGGTCGGTGCGAAGCTCGTCGACTGGGACGACGAGTCCGTCCTGCGGTCCGTGGGCCTCGCGGTCGACGCGTTCGGTTCGTCGGCGCCGTTGGTCGATCCCGGCGAGCTCGACCAGTCCCAGCACGACAGCGCCCGCAACGTGTTCGCGGTGTCGAGCGCGTGCATGCTCGTCCGCTCGGACCTGTTCGCAGCGATCGGCGGGTTCAGCGACGAGATCCCGTTCTTCGGCGAGTCGGTCGATCTCTGCTGGAGGGTCCACACGGCGGGGGCTTCGGTCCAGTTCTGCCCGAGGGCGACGGTCGCACATCGCGGAAGGTTCGCTGAACGACGCGACGTGGAGGCGCCCTCGAGGTTCGAGACGCGCCACGAGGTCCGGATGGTGCTCGCCAACACCGAGCTGCGTCGATGGCTGTGGACCGTCCCCGTCGGTCTCGTGCTCGGAGTGGTCGACCTGGTCGGCTCGTTGCTGCTCGCTCGGTTCCGCCATGCGGGTGACGTGGTCGCCGCAGGCTTCTGGAACCTCGTCCACGTCGGGGACCTGGTACGTGCCCGCGCCCGGGTTCGACGCAGCCGCAGGGTCCACGACACCGACTACCGGACGCTCGTGCACCGCGGCAGCTTCCGTCTGCGCGCCCTCGTGCGCACCGACGACGGTGAGGGACGCATCGCCGCGGCGACTCGTTCCGGCCGCGGGATGATCGCAGGGATGACCTCGGTGACGAGCCGCGCTGCGGCGGGTCTCGTCGTCGCAACGGTCCTCATCGCGCTGGTCGGCTCGCGGGCGCTCGTCGCCGGCCCGCTACCGGTCATGCGTGAGCTGGTGGGCGGCGGGCGCAGCGGGGGAGCGCTGGTGTCGGAGTGGTGGACCGCATGGCGAGGCGTGGGCCTCGGCGAGGGATCGGTGCCGACCGGCGTCGTCGGCGTGCTGGGAGGCGTCGGGACGCTGCTGCTCGGATCGATCGGACTTGCCCGGCGCCTGCTGATCCTCCTGCCGCTGCTCATCGGGATGGTCGGCGGATGGAAGCTCCTGTCCGCCTCCAAGTCGGTCCGGGGCCGCTCTGCAGCGTTGGCGGTGTACGCGCTCAGCCCCATCGCGCTCAACGCGATGGCGACCGGGCGGCTCCAGGCACT
>JAFDWA010000660.1 GCA_018268735.1 Actinomycetota bacterium
GGGATCAGACGAGCTCGAGCGGTCGGTTCGCTGCGCAGGCCCGGCCGAGCGCTGCCTGCGTCGTGTGGAACCGGTGGATCGCACGGTTCGTCGAACGCCGGGACAGACGTCGGTTGCGTCGCGGCGGTTGCGAGAGGTGGAGGGGGAACCTGACAGCCATGTCCTCCCATCGGTCGATCCGGTCCTGGATCAAGCGGACACGGCCACGACGTGGCACGGTGGGACGACAGGGGCACCGAACCACCACCGGGCCAGCCGCCAACGGGCAAGGGGAACGACATGGCCGATCTCGTGATCCGCAACGGCACCGTCGTCGACGGCACCGGCGCACCGTCGTTCGTCGCGGACGTCGAGATCACCGACGGGGTCATCACCGACGTGGGAGCGTCGCTCGTGTGCCGTCCGGGACGGGAGATCGACGCCGACGGGCTCGTGGTCACCCCCGGGTTCGTCGACATCCACACGCACTTCGACGGGCAGGTCACCTGGGATCCGATCCTCGCGCCGTCGTCGCTGCACGGCGTCACGACGATCGCCATGGGCAACTGCGGTGTCGGGTTCGCGCCGGCCGCGCCGGATCGCCACGACTGGCTGATCAGCCTGCTCGAAGGGGTGGAGGACATCCCCGGCACCGCGCTCGCCGAAGGGCTCACCTGGGACTGGGAGTCCTTCCCCGACTACCTCGACTCGGTCGCATCCAAGCCGCACACGCTCGACATCGGCGCGCACGTCCCCCACGCGGCGCTGCGCACCTACGTGATGGGGGAGCGCGGAGCCGACCACGCCGAACACCCGACCGGGGGCGAGGTCGACGAGATGGCGCGGCTCGTCGCCGAGGCGCTGCGCGCCGGCGCGATCGGGTTCGCGACCTCACGCACCGAGGTGCACCGCACGAGCGCCGGGGAGAACATCGGCACCCTCACCGCAGGTGATGTCGAGCTGCTGGCGATCGCCGAGGCGATGCGCCGATCCGGCCGCGGCGTCACCCAGCTCATCAGCGACCTGTACCAGACGCCCGACGACGACGTCGCGCAGCGCGAGCTCGACCTGCTCGAGCGGTTCGTCCGCACCAGCGGCCGGCCGCTGAGCTTCACGATGCAACAGGCGTACCACTCGCCGCAGCGGTGGCGGTTCCAGATGGACTGGATCGACCGGATGGTCGTCGCCGGACTCGACGTGAAGGCGCAGGTGGGGGCCCGGCCGATCGGCGTGCTGCTCG
>JAFDWA010000661.1 GCA_018268735.1 Actinomycetota bacterium
TGCAGGACGGGTCGACTGCTCGGCGGATGTCCTCGCTGAGAGCCCGCTGGGCGGGTGCGCCGCGGGTCGCGACCCGACGGCCACACTGGTGGACGTGAACGGCCCGGACGATGCTGGCGGACCCGCGCGCCCCGGCCGGCGCAGCGCCGGGCCCGGTCGTCAGTTCCACGTCCCTGCTCCCGGCGGAACCCCGGACCCCCCGAGGACGCGGACCGGTGCGTCGCCCGGCCCTGCTGCGGCGACCGGCACCGCGCGGCGCCGGGATCCCAAGGAGGCCGGCCGTCGCAACAGGGCCGCCAGCACGCCCACGCTGCCTGCCGAGGACGGATCCGGACGGCCACGCCGCCGGCGCTGGGTGCGTCGGCTCGCCATCGGCGTGCCGGTCCTGTTGGTGGCGACGCTGCTCGTGCTCCTCGGACGGGCCTTCGTGGCGTATCGCTCGATCGAGCGCGTCGACCTCTCCGGGGTGCTCGATCCCGTGAAGGGCGACGCCGTGAACTACCTGCTCGTCGGGTCGGACTCGCGCGAAGGGCTCGACCCGACCCTCGACATCGGCGGTTCCGGCACCGTGACGGGTCGACGCAGCGACACGATCATCCTGCTGCGCGTCAGCCCGTCGGGCTCGAAGATGATGTCGATCCCCCGGGACCTCTGGGTCCCCAACGCGGCGACCGGCCGTCCTGGCCGGATCAACGCGGCCTACAACTCCGGGCCCGCGAACCTGGTTCGCACGGTGCAGCAGAGCCTGCACGTCCCGGTCAACCACTACATGGAGGTGGGCTTCGGGAGCTTCGTCGGAATGGTCGACGCCGTCGGTGGGGTCGACATCGAGTTCCCACATCCGGCCTTCGACACCCACTCCGGTCTCTACATCGACGACACCGGCGCGGTCCGACTCGACGGCAAGCAGGCGCTCGCGTACGCGCGCTCACGCCACTACACCGAGAAGATCGACGGGCGCGAGGTGGAGGATCCGACCGGTGACCTCGGTCGTGAGCAACGCCAGCAGACGTTCCTGCGCACTGCGTTGGGTGAGGTCGGGAGCTCGAAGAACCCGTTCGAGGTGCTCGGAGTGGTCGAGGCGCTGTCCTCGGGGCTGGTCCTCGACGACTCCGTCGGCATGTTCGACCTCCTCGGACTGGCCCGCCGCCTGAGCGGGCAGCAGCCGGCGACGGTCGTGCTGCCGACCAGGGGCGTCCGCAAGGGGGATGCGGC
>JAFDWA010000662.1 GCA_018268735.1 Actinomycetota bacterium
TAGCCGTTCAGCACGACCACCGCCTCGGCGCTGCGTCGCACCGACGAGCAGCGGACCGGTCGGCCGTCACGGAGCGCGCCCGCTGCCCGGACCGCCGAGTAGCGGACTCCGGTGGCGAGGTTCACCACCAACGACACGACTGGCCCCCGTTCGTCCACTGCACAGAGGCTGACCGCGTACCACGGCAGCCCACGACTCGCGTTTGTCGAACCGTCGACGGGGTCGACGACGACGACCAGTCCGTTGCCGAGGTCCTCGAAGCCGGACTCCTCGCTCAGGATTCCCACGCCTCCGGCCCGCAGGACCTCCAGAGCCGCGGCATCGGCGACGAGATCGATCCGGTACTGCCCCGGACGCTGCCCTCGCTCCCTCCAGCGGGACGCGTCGGCACCGAGTCGAGCACGTTCCTCGACCAGCGCAACGGACACGGCGTCCGCCGTCCGCTCGAGGAGGCTGCCGATCCAGGCCACAGATCGGCCGTCGGGATCCGGGCTCGTCACCCGACCGAGGGTACCGGTCCCCTCGTCAACCGGTTTCTTCGCTGGGCTCGCGGCTGGCAATCTGGAGGGCGATGGCAGTCATCGACGTCGCCGGCTTCGTCGCCGATCTCAAGAACCACGCGGCCGACCACGGCTTCCACATCCACGACGAACGGCACTTCGTCGAGACCTATTCGATGCGCCAGGCCTGGGAGGTCGACCTCCACCCCGAGGAGGCATGCGGCGGGCCGGTGGAGTTCCACCTCGCCGTCGAGGTCGATCCCCGCACGGTCCTCGCGTTCGAGGACCAGGTGCTGGAGCTCCCCGAGGGGGATGAGCCCGAAGAGCGCCACCAGCTCCCCATGACCTTCACGTGGTCGCTGCCGCCGCTGCCGCACTGCCCTGACCTGCTCCTGCTCGCGACCGAACTGGCCGGCATCGGAGGTCCCGACCTCCCGCTCGAGGTCTCAGCGGTCGACTCGTTCCAGTCGGTCACGGACCCGTCAGAGCGCACGTTGACCGTCGTCGCACGGGTCCCGGTCAGCCTCAGCCAGGTGTACATGGGCGAAGAGATGCTCTGCGACGCCCTCGAGCGCTGCCTCGAGGTGAGCCGCTTCCTGCTCGACGGAGCTCCCTCCTGGATGGACGGCGACGCCTGACCCGGCACGCTTCGCGAGGCTGACCGTCGCCCTCCGGTGTCGACGACCAGGACCCGTCAGGTCGCGAGCAGGTAG
>JAFDWA010000663.1 GCA_018268735.1 Actinomycetota bacterium
TGGGCCCTCGGTGCTACACGGGCGTGGTCGAGCAGTCGGAGATGGGTGGCTACCCGGTCCTCGAGCACCTCCGACTCATCCTCGGCGGCCCGGTGGTGTTCGCTCCCGGCGTGGACGGCGCCGTCGTGATGAGCCTCCGTGGTGGCGACGCGGAGATCGTGGTCGGACAGGACTACTCCGTCGGATACAGCGACCACGACGCCGAGTCGGTCCGCTTGTACCTGCAGGAGAGCTTCACGCTCAACCTGTGCTCACCCGAGGCGTTCGTCCACCTCCGCTACGACGACTGATGGGCGTCGGGTGGCAGCACCCGGTCCGTGCCGTGGTGTCGAGCTCCGAGTCGAACCGGGAGCCCGACCGGTGATCAGGTCACGGCCGAGGCGCCGCTGCGGTTGATCGCTGCGGCATCGGTGCCGAGGTACGACGCGATGACCATCGGGTGCTCCAGCACCTCGGACGGCGTGCCGTCGACGATCACCGAGCCGAGCTCCATGGCGACCAGGCGGTCGCAGAGCCCCGACAGCAACGGCATGTCGTGCTCGATCACCAGCATCGCGGCGCCGGTGTGGTCGCGGATGCGACGCAGGAGCGGGCCGAGGGCCTCCGTCTCGCGCTGTGCGACACCGGCGGATGGCTCGTCGAGCAGCATGAGCACCGGATCCTCGGCGAGGAGGCACCCGAGCTCGACGATGCGCCGGGTGCCGGTCGACAGCGCGGACGTCGGGGTGTGGGCGTAGCGCTCCAGCCCGAGCATCCGCGTCAGCTCCCGGACCCGATCCATCGTGACTTCCTCGGCGAGGTAGGAGGCCGGCAGGCAGGTCGCGTCGGCGACCATCGAGCGGTTGCCGACGCTGCGCTCACATGCGACCGCGAGCGTCTCGGTGACCGTCAACGACGGGAACAGCCGTGCTTCCTGGAACGTCCGGCCCATCCCGCTGCGGGCCCGTTCCGATGGCGTCCACGCCGTGACGTCGACGCCGCGGAACACGATTGCGCCGCCGTCGCCCCGCCCCGCCGCTGCGGGGTCCGGATCCAGGCGGTGGAATCCGGAGATGCAGTCCATCAACGTGGTCTTCCCTGCGCCGTTCTGGCCGATCAGCCCGACGATCTCCCCGGCTGCCACCTCGAGGTCCACGTGGCTGAGGGCCTGGACGCCACCGAACCGCTTGGTGACGTCCCTGCACTGCAGCACGGTGGGGCGCC
>JAFDWA010000664.1 GCA_018268735.1 Actinomycetota bacterium
GCGGTCTTCTGCACCGACGCGGGTCTCGATGCAGTGCTGCGGTCGATCCGGGTGCACGGATCCGGCAGCGAGAAGTACGACAACGTCCGCCTCGGCATCAACGGTCGCCTCGACACCATCCAGGCGGCGATCCTGCTCACGAAGCTCACGGTCTTCGCCGACGAGCTCGTCGCCCGGGCCCGGGTCGCGGAGCGCTACGCAGAGGGTCTCGAGGATGTGGCTGTGGTGCCTCGGCTCCCCGATGGCTCGACCTCCGCGTGGGCCCAGTACACACTCCGGGTGGGTGATCGCGACGGCGTGGCCGATCGGCTCCGAGCCGAGGGCGTTCCGACCGCCGTGTACTACCCCCGACCGCTGCACCGTCAGACCGCGTACAAGGAGTTCCCCTGTGCGGTCTCGGGGCTCGAGATCTCCGAGCGTCTGGCCGACGAGGTGCTCAGCCTGCCGATGCACCCGTACCTCACCGAGCAGGACCAGGACCTCGTCATCGCCGCAGTCCGTCGCGCCGTGACCGACTGAGCAGTCCGAGCCATGCGGGTGTCGTTCTTCGTCAACAACTACGCCCCGTCCCGTGGTGGGGTGCAGGAGCACCTCGGTCGGGTTGCCGAGGGACTCGTCGCCCGCCACGGGATGCAGGTCGACGTGTTGACGAGCGACGCGCTGCTGGCACCAGCCGGGCCATCACCCGGGCGTCTCGACGTCGGTGACGAGGAGCTCGCCGGCGTCACCGTCCACCGGCGCCCGGTCGCACGCCGCTGCCATGCCGCGATGCGCACGATCCGACGCGCTGGACGGCGGCTCGGCTGCTGGGATGCGGGTGGCAACACGCTGCTCGTCAACGGACCGCTCGGCCTCAGATATGCGTGGACCGCCCGTCGCCTCGCGTGCCGCAGCGATGTCGTCGTCGGCGTCAGCGCTCCGACGGCCTCCCTCTGGTACTCGACCCACCTCGCCCCGAGCGGGGTCGCGCGGGTCGCCATGCCGTTGCTGCACAGCGACGGCGACCAGGCGCGGCCATGGGTGCTGCGATCCCTCCGTGGTGCCGACGCCGTCGTGGCGAACACCCCCGTGGAGGCCCGATGGATCGTCGGGCAGGGGATCTCCGACGCGGACGTCCACGTGCTGCCGCCCGGGTGCGACGTCGATGGGGTCGTCCCATGCACACCGGCCGAGGCGCGCCGACACCTCGGCCTCGAGTCGTC
>JAFDWA010000665.1 GCA_018268735.1 Actinomycetota bacterium
TTCGCCCCGAGCGCGCCGTCGTCGGTGCCGTCGTCGGTGCCGGTGCTGGTGTGGGTGGTGGTGCGGGTGCTGGTGTCGGTGTGGAGGTCCATGCGCCGATCCTCGGGCTGCTCGACCGACGCGCCAAGTACGGATTCTGTAGCGGCGGTAGGTTCGACGTCAGTGGACGGCTATGGCCAGTTCTGTCCGGTCGCCAAGGCGGCGGAGGTGATCTGCCAACGCTGGACGCCGCTCATCCTGCGTGAGCTCCTCGTCGGCAGCACCCACTTCAACGAGATCCATCGGGGCGTGCCGGCCTGCTCCCCGGCCCTGCTCTCGAAGCGCTTGAAGGAGCTCCAACGCGCCGGCGTGCTCGACCGGGTCTCGCACGGTGGGACCGTCGACTACCAGCTCACGGACGCGGGCCGCGAGCTGTTGCCGGTGATCGTCGGCCTGGGTGAGTGGGGACAGCGTTGGGCTCGAACCGACTACTGCCCTGACGACCTCGATCCCGGCCTGCTGCTGTGGGACGTGCGCCGCAACCTGGTCCCCGGCGGGATGGGAGAGGGCGTCGTGACGATCGAGCTCGTCTTCCCGGCGCTGCCACCGTCACGTCGGTACTTCTGGTTGGTCGACGATGCTCGTGAGGTCGACCTGTGCGTCGCTGATCCCGGACGTGACGTGGACGTGGTCGTCGAGGCGGACCTTCGCGCGCTCACCGAGGTCTGGATGGGCGACACCCGCTTCACCGACGCGGTCGCGCACGACCGCGTGCAGCTGCACGGGCCCTCGCAGCTCACGCGCCGCTTCTCCGACTGGTTCGGCGAGCACCCACGGTTCGCGCACATCCGGCCGGGACCGGCGTGAGGATCGCCATCTAAGGTTCCGTCGTGCGATTCAACCTGCCTGCCGACCGGATCCCCACCGCGTGGTTCAACGCCCTGCCGCGCATGCCCGAGCCGATGCAGCCGCCGCTGCACCCCGGCACCCGGGACCCCATCGGACCCGATGACCTCGCGCCCCTGTTCCCGATGGCGCTCATCGAGCAGGAGATGACCACCGCGCTCGAGATCGACATCCCCGGCGAGGTCATCGACATCCTCCGACTCTGGCGGCCGACACCGCTCGTGCGAGCAGAGCGACTCGAGAAGGCGCTCGGGACACCCGCGCGGATCTACTTCAAGGACGAGTCGGTCAGTCCCGCGGGCTCCCACAAGAC
>JAFDWA010000666.1 GCA_018268735.1 Actinomycetota bacterium
CGTCCACATCGATCCACTCGTCGACGACCACCACCTTCCGCGACGCCAACCCCCAGCGATCGACCAGCATCTCCGCGACCGGTGCACCAGCCGCGATGAAGCGGTCGACGCGCCCGACCAGCGCTGTCCGTCTCGACCCTTCCGGCAACACGCGGTCGGCAACCCCGTCGAGCTCGTGGACGTGGCAGACCAACCTCGTACCACGACCGGCGACCCTCGCTGAGAACGGCAGTGACACCAGCGTGTTGGCGACGACGACATCGGCTCGGGAGGGGCGGAGCACCCACCCATGTGTCCCTTCGCCTGCTCGGACCGGAAGGCCCACCGACCTCGCTGCGGCTCCCAGTCGCCCCAGCGGCGCGTTCACCCCACCGTGGAGCAACCGGGTCGGAACGCTGCGACGGTAGTCGTCGATCAGCGGCCCACCGTCGAGCAGGACGAGCCGGAGGTCCATCCGGTCCGCCTGCTGTCGCGTCGCCCAGCGCAGCGGAGGCGTCGTGGCCGACGAAGAGGACCGATCCGCTGCCGTCAGTCGACGTCACCGCTCGGATCGGACGTCGGATCGGTCGTGGCGTCGGCCTGGGCGTCGGCGTCGACTCCCTCGGAAGCGGTCGACGCGTAACCGGCCAACTGGTCCTCGTCGTCCACCACCCGGACGCCGTAGGAGTAGACGAGCGTCGATCCCAGCCATGCGCCGACCACCATGACCACCACGCCGACGATGGCCAGGACCATCGCCGGGACCGGAGTGCCGTGCAGGTAGTGGGTGTCGTCCGCCCGACGCAGGATGAAGCTGACGACGAAGAGCAGCACCACGACATCCATGAGGATGAGATGCAGCGTCGCCACCTGTCGAGCCTTGGTCCCTGGAGAGATGCGGAGGAAGTCGAGCACGCCGAAGAAGGCGGCGACGACACCGGACACGACGCCGATCACGGCCAACCAGCTCGCAGGGCGCCCGAAGGCGCGGCCCTCACCGAGCTTCGATGCGATGTCGAACGCGACGGTGCCCACGAACGCCCCGATCGGCACCGTCGCCGCCAGCGTGTGCAACGGGTGCCCGTAGCCCCCCGACACCGCGTTGCCCGGTCGGTGCGCTGCGTCGCGTGCACGTGCTGCATCGTCGCCGGGACCGGGCGACGCCGGCGATCCGTTCGAGTCACCCATGCCGACACCCCCTGTTGGACCAACTGCGCG
>JAFDWA010000667.1 GCA_018268735.1 Actinomycetota bacterium
GGGACGGCAGCGACAGGGCCGCTATGCTGCGGGCTCCCTGCGGGGGTGTAGCTCAGCTGGCTAGAGCGCCTCGGTCGCATCGAGGAGGTCGTGGGTTCGACTCCCATCACCTCCACCGCAGGATGGTCCCGGGGGCGGGTGCACCGCCCGCTCCCGGGCATCCGCCACCAGCGAGCACCTCCGCCGTCCGCGGCTGATCTATGCGGCCGCCGTTGCGGGTACCAGTCCCCTGAGCGATCGGACCGGTCGGCATCGGCGTCGACGGGCAGAAGGGACGAGGATGGGCTCCGAAGGGCTGCACGAAGAACGGGACCGACTCCGACCCGAGACCGTCGACCGCCATCGGGCGATCACGTCGATCATGGAGGAGCTGGAAGCGATCGACTGGTACGACCAGCGCGTCGACGCCGCCGACGACGCCGAGCTCGCCGCGATCCTCGCCCACAACCGCGACGAGGAGAAGGAGCACGCTGCGATGGCGATCGAGTGGCTGCGCCGCCACGACCCGGTCTTCGATCGCAGCCTGCGGACGTACCTCTTCACGACCGGCAGCATCGTGGAGATCGAGGAGCAGGTGGAGGGGACGTCGTCGCATCGAGACCCGGACCACGGGGTGACCGCCCGCTCCGACGGCAGCCTGCCGATCGGCGACATGAAGGGAGCGTCCTCATGAACCACCTGCTACGGGAGAAGGCACCGATCACCGAGCGCTGCTGGGCAGCGATCGACCAGGAGGCCACCGCCGCGCTCACCGAGGTGCTCGCCGGCCGCCGGCTCATCGCGGTGAGCGGCCCGAAGGGCTGGGAGCACGGTGCGGAGCCGACGGGTCGGACCCGTCACCTCGGCGTGGTTGCAGGTGACGTCGACGCGAGGATCCGAGAGGTCCGCCCGCTCGTCGAGCTCAAGGTCCCGTTCGCAGTGTCCCGCTCCGAGCTCGACGCCATCGACCGGGGTGCGTGCGATGCCGACCTCGACAGCGTCCGGCTCGCTGCACGCGATGCAGCGGTCGCCGAGGACATGTCGATCTTCCACGGGTTCGCCCCGGGAGGGATCGAGGGCATCGTCAACGAGACGCCGATGGAACCGGTCTCGATCGAGGAGGACTACGAGCGCTACCCCTCCTTCGTCGCACACGCGGTCGCCCGGCTGAAGCTCGGCGGCGTCACCGGTCCGTATGCGATCGCGCTGGGCCCTCGG
>JAFDWA010000668.1 GCA_018268735.1 Actinomycetota bacterium
ATCGAGGCCATCGTGGTCAGCGGCTGGGTGAACTGCCGTGAGTACTGGATGAACGCCTGGATGTCACCGATGTTCATCGAGCCGTTCGTGACCAGCAGACCGCCCAGGAGGGCGATGACCACGTAGTTGACGTTGCCGAGGAACATGACCGCTGGTTGGATCGAGCCGGACATGAACTGCGCGGCGGCGCTCGCGTCGTAGAGCTCGTCGTTCTTGGCCCTGAAGCGGGCTTCGACGTCGGCCTGGCGGTTGTACACCTTCACCAGCGAGTGACCGGTGAACGCCTCCTCGACCTGGGCGTTGAGGGTGCCGGTGTGGCGCCACTGGTCGACGAAGCGCTTCTTCGACCGAGAGGTGATGAAGCGCATCGTGAAGATGGTCACCGGGATGATGAGCACCGTGACCATCGCCAGCTGCCACGACACCGTGAACATCATCACGACGACGCCGACGATCTGCAGCGAGCTCGACAGGAGCTGGCTCAGCGTCTGCTGCAGGCTCTGGGCCAGGTTGTCGATGTCGTTGGTGACCCGGCTCAGCATGTCCCCACGGGGCTGGCGGTCCACGTGGCTCAACGGCATCCGGTTCAGCTTCGACTCCACGTCCGCTCGCAGCCGCAGCATCGAGCGCTGCACCACGCCGGCGAGGAGGTAGCCCTGGAAGTAGCTCAACACGGTGCCGACCACGTAGACGGCGACGGCCAGCAGGAGGATCCGATGCAGCTGGTCGAAGTCGATGCCGCCGGTGTGCTTGAAGCCGGCCATGACGCCGTCGACGATCGTCTGGGTGGCGTTGCCGAGGATCTTCGGACCGAGCACCAGCAACGTCACGCTCACGACTGCGAGACCGATGACGCCGATCACGCCGAGCCGCTCGGGTGCCATCACCGCAGCCAGGCGGCGGATCGACCCGCTGAAGTCCTTCGATCGCTCCAACGGCATGCCGGCGGCGCCCATGCGCCCACCCATCATCCGTGGGTTCTCCGAGGCTGGCCGCTCGACCGTCTCCTCGTCCTTCGGAGCCACCGCGGGCTTCGATCCGTTCCCGTTGGCGCTCATGCCGTCTCTCCTCGGGGGCTGCGCCCCCGGACCCCATCGTCGGCCGCTCGCTGGCGCTCACAGGCCGACCGGCATTCGCTGGCGCTCATGCCGTCTCTCCTCGGGGGCTGCGCCCCCGGACCCCATCGTCGGCC
>JAFDWA010000669.1 GCA_018268735.1 Actinomycetota bacterium
CTGCGACCTCGCGCAGCGCGGCGACGAGCGCCGTCTGCTCGGAGCCGATCGCCCGTCGCTGCGCGTCGAAGCCCTTCGCCCGCGCCAGGCCCAACGCCTCCTCTGCCGCTGCGCCGGCGTTGCCGAGGTCCCGGGTGCGCTGCGCCTCCGCAGCACCGGTGACGGTGATGACGCTCGCCTCGCCGTCGGCACGGGCGCGAGCAGCCTCGGCCCGGGATCGCTCGATGTCGACCGACACGTTCGCCTGCGCGAGCTGCGCCTGCATGTCGGCGACGCCGCGCTGCTGCTCCAGGCTGACCCGGGCCTCCTGCGCCTCGCGCTGCTGACCGAAGGTGGCCCGCTCCTGCGCCGCGATCTCACGACTCGTGAGCACCTCGACGAGATCGGCGGGGAACACGACGTCCTGGATGTACACGCCGCGGGTCTCGACCTCGTAGCGCGACAGGTACGACTGGATGTAGGTCTCCGCTGCGCTCTGCACCTCGTCTCGCTTCTCGATGAACTCCGTCGCGCCGAGGGTCTGCAGCTTGTTGCGGAAGTAGTTCCCGACCGCCGACTGCAGCACCTCGTTGACGAGGTTCTGCATGGTGCCGACCATGCTGATCACCTTCGGCGCCCGCGTGTCGGGCACGTGGATCTGCACCTGCAGGTCGATCGAGAACGTGAACGCCTCCTTGGACTTCGCCTCGATCGGCGCCAGTCGCTCGTCGAGGCTGTGGGCCTCGCTCGTGGCGTGTGACCAGTTGAGCGTCAGGATCGACGTCGGGACGATCTCGGCCTCGTAGATGCGGGGGTTCAGCGTGTACTTGCCGGTGCGCAGCGGTTCGGCCCAGATGCCCTGGTGGCCGGGCTTGACGATCGAGCCGAACTTGAACTCCTCACCCGAGGTGTCCTCGGTGGGGAGCCCGACGTAGGCCTTCATGACCGCCACCTCGCCCTGGCGCACGACGAGCATCTCACGCAGCTCGACGTTCACCAGATACGGGTTGAGCAGGTAGGAGCCGTACAGCAGCGGGTCGTGCTGCAGGCCGATGCTGCCGCCGCTGTCGAGGAACGCCTGGTAGTCCTGGTAGTTGTCGTGCAGCCCGTTCTTCGAGCCGAGCACCGCCTGGATGACCTGGCTGGCGGAGCCGCCCGCAGCCTCCATCGCCGTCACGTCGCTGAACGCGCCGATCCGGCTCGCGAT
>JAFDWA010000066.1 GCA_018268735.1 Actinomycetota bacterium
CTCCGACGGTGACCACCTCACGGTCGTCAAGGAGATGGGGCTCGTCTCCAACGTGTTCGACGACCGAACCCTGGCCGCGCTCGATGGCGACCTGGCGATCGGCCACACCCGCTACTCGACCACGGGGTCGAGCATGTGGAAGAACTCCCAGCCGCTGTTCCGCGACGTCGGCCACGTCCAGTTCGCGCTGGCGCACAACGGCAACCTCGTGAACACCGCACAGCTCGTCGACGAGGCCGGGATGCTCCCCGGCACGGTGTCGAGCGACACCGATGCGATGGCCGAGCTGATCGCGCTGGAGTGCGACCGGATCGGGGCCGACGACGACGCGCTCGAGCGGGCGCTGCTCACGGTGCTGCCCCGCTTCGAGGGTGCGTTCTCCCTCACCCTGATGGATCGCCAGCGCGTCATCGGGGTGCGTGACCCGCACGGCTTCCGACCGCTGTGCCTCGGCAAGCTCGACTCCGGCTGGGTGCTCGCGTCGGAGACGCCAGCGCTCGACGTCGTCGGTGCCCACTTCGTGCGCGAGCTCGACGCCGGCGAGATGGTGGTGATCGACGCCGACGGGGTGCGGTCGCTGCGACCGTTCGACGAGGCATCCATCGACCCGAGGCTCTGCCTGTTCGAGTTCGTGTACTCCGCCCGGCCGGACTCGCAGCTCTACGGCCGCAACGTCCACCAGGCACGCGTGCGGATGGGCGAGCAGCTCGCCGAGCAGGCACCTGTGGACGCGGACATGGTGATGGGCGTCCCGGAGTCCGGCATCCCCGCAGCAGAGGGCTACGCCCGGCGATCCGGCGTCCCCTACGGACACGGCCTCGTCAAGAACCGCTACATCGGCCGGACCTTCATCGCCCCGAGCCAGGAGATGCGGGCACTCGGCGTCCGCATGAAGCTCAACCCGCTGCGTGAGAACATCGATGGCCGGCGCCTGGTGGTCGTCGACGACTCGATCGTCCGGGGTACGACGACGAAGGCGATGGTCTCGATGCTGCGGGAGGCAGGAGCGCGTGAGGTGCACCTGCGCGTGTCGTCACCGCCATATCGCTGGCCGTGCTTCTACGGGATGGACACCGGCACCAGGGGCGAGCTGCTCGCTGCGAACCTCGAGGTCGACGAGATCCGCCGTTACCTCGGCGTCGACTCGCTGACGTACCTGACCCTGGATCGGCTCGTCGCCGCGGTCGATGCTGCGGGTGCCGGGTTCTGCGACGCCTGCCTGACCGGGACCTACCCCGTGCCGATCCCGGTCGAGATCGGCAGGGGGGTGCTCGACGGCGGCGAGGTCTCCGAGGATTCGGGACTGTCGACGGGTTCGGTGCTGCTCGACGACGCGTCGCTGCTGCCGTCGCAGGATGCTCGGCCACGTGTCGGAGACGTCGTGTCCGATGGGTGAGACCTACGCGGGTGCGGGGGTGTCGATCGACGCAGGCGAGGAGGCTGTCGAGAGGATCAAGCCCCACGTGCGCTCCACGGTCCGGCCCGAGGTGCTGGGCGGCATCGGTGGCTTCGGCGGGCTGTTCGCGCTCGACACCGCCCGGTACGCGGACCCGGTGCTGGTGTCGACCACCGACGGCGTCGGCACGAAGGCGCTCGTCGCAACGGCCACCGGTCGATACGGCACGATCGGGCTGGACCTCGTCGCAATGTGCGTCGACGACCTCGTCTGTCAGGGCGCCGAGCCGTTGTTCTTCCTCGACTACATCTCGATCGGTCGGGTCGACCCCGACGTCATCGAGTCGTTGGTATCGGGCGTGGCGGAGGGCTGTCGCCAGGCCGGGTGCGCGCTCGTCGGCGGCGAGATGGCCGAGCACGCCGGAGTCATGGAGCCCGGAGAGTTCGACCTGGTCGGATTCGCCGTCGGCGCCGTCGACCGCTCGGCCATGATCACCGGCGAGGCGGTCACCCCTGGCGACGTGCTCGTCGCGCTCCCCTCACCTGGGCTGCGCTCGAACGGCTACACGTTGGCACGACGCCTGCTGTTCGACGTGGCGGGCAAGGGCCTCGACGATCCGGCCTGGGACGACCCCGGCGCGCCCACCGTCGCCGACGAGCTCCTGCGTCCCTCGGTCATCTACGCACCCGCGATCCGGGCGCTGCTCGACGCGGTGCCCGTGCACTCCGTCGCCCACATCACCGGCGGGGGACTGCCCGGCAACTTGAACCGGGTGATCGGCGAGGTGGCGGACGCCGTGGTCGATCCGACGTCGTGGGAGCCGCCACGCATCTTCGACGAGCTGCAGCTCATCGGCGACGTCGATGTCGACGAGATGCGCCGGGTGTTCAACCTCGGAGTCGGCATGGTGGTGGCGGTCCCGCCCGAAGCGCTCGCCGACTCGATGGCCGTGCTCGACGGACAGGGGATGGCCGCCCGGGTGATCGGGGAGGTCGTGCCCGGAACCGGCAGGGTCCGCTTCACTGGATGAGGTGGTGGAACCGGTCCTGAGGTGGTCGGTGACAACCGCTCGGCGGTCGTCCGCCTGGGTGCGCACCACCTCGCCGACGAGGTCCGCCGCCGCATCGGCGCGGCGACGGCCCGGTCCTTCAACGACCAGCCGCAGAGCGCTCACGACGACGCGAGCGCCATGGCCTGCGCGCTCGACGACTGCCGAGGGGCAGCTGCACCGTCCGTCACGCCGGTGCCGGCGGTGCCGGCGGTGCGTGCTCGCCGTCATGTGAAGGCACGAGGTGGTCGGCGACGACGAAGACCACGCCCGCTGCCGCGAGGAGCGCAAGGCCGGTGACCATCGGTGCTCCCCACTCCCGGACGACGCTCGCGACCAGGTCCGCCCACGGGTTCGACGTCACCCTGGGCACGATCCAGACAGGCACGACGTAGAGCACGAGCAGCTGCACGACGCTGATGCCGATCAGCCACCGACCGATGAGCTGGAGCGTCGCACGCTTGTCACCTGTGACGACGAGTGCAGCGACGAGGAGCCCTACCGCACCGAGTGCGTACCAGGGCCAACGTGATCGCATCGTGCTCGTTCCCGCGGCCAGGCCGGCCTGCTGGGGGATCGGGATGCTCGCGGACGGGATCTTCGCCAGGTCCGCCGACGTCAGGTTCGGATCAGCGGCACCGGCGAGCTCCTGGACGATGTGCTGGTCCAGGACGACCGGCCCGGTGCCCACCCCGATCAGGCGGTCGTGCAGCTGACCCACGAACTCGACGAGCCCCTGCTGCACCTCTGCGCGTCCGAGCGCGTTCGAGATGCCGGTCGCGAGCTGGTCGGAGCTCAGCGGTGCGGCCGGGGTCGCCGCGGGCGAACCCGGGGGCAGGGCCTGCACGACGACGGGAGCGATCTTCTCGGCGACGTAGGAGCGCAGGTCGGGCGAGGCCAGCACGATCGCCGCGATGCGACGGGTCCGGGTCGTGTCGTAGACGGTGTGGGTCGTCCACCACGACGCGAACGCGAGCGCCGCGAGCGCCATGCCGAGGTGCGTGAGCAACTGGGCGGTGCCACCCGCACGACGTGGAGAGGTCCCGATCATCTGCACCCCTGGAGAAGCGGCGTCAGGCTGCGCGATGCGCTGCGATGATCATCGCACGCCTGTCGAGGTCGGGCTCGATCCGATCGACGGACGACGGCATCGTCGGACATCGGGCCGCGACGCTGAGGTGCTGTTCGTTGCCTGCTCGAAGGCAGCGGTAGCGTCGTCGCCCGTATGGCAGACACCCCCACTCCCGCGTACTCCGTTCGCATCCGCGTCCGCATGCAGAACCGACCCGGCATGCTCGGTCGGCTGGCGATCGCCATCGGGGAGGTCGGCGGGAACATCTCGGCGCTGCAGGGCTTCGAGGTGAAGACCGCGACGCTCGACGAGGACGTCGTGGTGAACTGCACCAGCGAAGCGCACCAGGAGCAGGTGCGAGCAGCCGTCGAGGGCATCGACGGCATCGAGATCCTCGAGTTCGAGGACCGCACGTTCCACATGCACGAAGGCGGCAAGATCGAGGTGCTGTCGCTGGCTCCGGTCCGTGACGTCGAGGACCTGTCGATGGCCTACACGCCGGGAGTCGCACGCGTCTGCATGGAGATCCACAAGAACCCGGCGTCGGCGCACCGCTACACCATCAAGCGCAACACCGTCGCGATCGTCTCCGACGGGACGGCCGTGCTGGGACTCGGCGACATCGGCCCGGCGGCGGCGATGCCGGTGATGGAGGGCAAGGCGCTGCTGTTCAAGCACTTCGCCGACGTGGACGCGTTCCCGATCTGCCTCGACACGAAGGACCCGGAGGAGATCATCGAGACCGTCCTGCGGCTGGAGCCGACCTTCGGCGGGATCAACCTCGAGGACATCGCTGCACCCGGAGCGTTCGAGGTCGAGGAGCGCCTCGACGAGATCATGGACATCCCCGTGTTCCACGACGACCAGCACGGGACCGCGATCGTGACGCTCGCGGCGCTGGAGAACGCGCTGAAGATCGTCGACAAGCAGATGTCCGACCTGAAGGTCGTGGTCGCTGGTGTCGGCGCAGCGGGGGTCGCCGTGTCGAAGATCCTGATGAACGCCGGTGTGCGCAACATCATCGGAGCAGACCGGCAGGGGGCGGTGCACACGGGTCGCGGCGACCTGAACCGATCGAAGCAGTGGTTCGCGGAGAACACGAACCCCGACAGCCTGTCGGGTTCGTTGACCAGCCTGTTGCCGGGAGCCGACGTGTTCATCGGGCTGTCGGGGCCGAACCTGATCGAGCGCGCCGACGTCGAGGCGATGGCCTCGGCACCGATCGTCTTCGCGATGGCCAACCCGGACCCCGAGATCCGACCCGAGCTCATCACCGACGTCGCGGCGGTCATCGCCACGGGACGGTCGGACTTCCCGAACCAGATCAACAACGTGCTCGCCTTCCCGGGCGTGTTCCGGGGCGCCCTCGACGCCGGCGCCCGACGCATCACCGAGAACATGAAGGTGGCGTCGGCTCGGGCGATCGCCTCCACCGTCATGCCCGAAGAGCTCGCTCCGGACTTCATCATCCCGTCGGTGTTCAACCCGGCGGTGTCTGCCGCTGTGGCCGAGGCGTGCGCCGACGCCGCCCGCGCCGACGGCGTCTGCCGCTGACCGATCCGGTCCTGCACTTCCGCGCCGGTAGCGCACCTCGCTCAGCCGAACTTGTAGGTGGCGGACTGCGTGGCGACCGCTGGGCTACAAGTTCGTCGGGCCGCGTCGAACTTGTAGGTGGCGGACTGCGTGGCGACCGCTGGGCTGCAAGTTCGTCGGGCCGCGTCGAACGCGCGGGCCGGGTGCTCAGGCCGGACGCGAGGAACCCCCGCCGTGGCGGGGGTTCCGAGGTGTGGTCGGGACCGGCGTCGATCCGGTGACCTACCGCTTTTCAGGCGGTCGCTCTGCCAACTGAGCTACCCGACCGTGACCTCGCACCGTCCGGCGAGGCTGGACGGCAGCGAAGTGGCGGTCCCGACGGGATTTGAACCCGCGACCTCCGGCTTGACAGGCCGGCGTGCACTCCAAACTGCACCACGGGACCACGAACTTCGTACGCACCCCCAACGGGATTCGAACCCGTGTTACCTCCTTGAAAGGGAGGCGTCCTGGGCCACTGGACGATGGGGGCTCCCATCCCCGTGGAGGGGCCGGGACAACATAGCAGCACCCCGGATCAGCACCAAAGGAGCATCGGTTCCGACGTCCGCGCCGACCTCAGAGGCGCGATGCTCGTGCCGTGACGACGACCTCGAGCAGGTAGCCGAGCAGCTCGTAGGCCTGGTAGGTCGCGGCGTTGTGCTCGTCGACGTCGACGTCGGTGTCGTCGTCGACGACCTCGAGCACGGTCCCGAGCACGAGCCGCACGTCGTTGAGCGACCGCATCCACGCGCCGATCTGGTCCTCGTCGAGCGAGTCGGCGTCGGTCGAGGCGACCACCACGTCGAGGGAGGCGAGCCGGTGCTCGATCAGCTCGGGGCGGGCGAGCACCGCCCATCCCTCGTTGCGTTCGGTGTCGTCCCCGTAGGGCGGGGGGAACAGCCGTCGCAGCACCGGGCTGTCGGTGTCGACGAGCAGCTCGCGCAGCTGCGAGGCGGTCGAGCGCACGAGCGCCCGCTCGGGTTCACCGAGCTCGACGCGGTAGGTGCCGTCGTCGAGTGCCCGGACAGGGGTGCGGAAACGTGGCATCGGTCGATCCGCTCAGTCCTGCTGCATCGTGGCCCAGAGGCCGTGCTCGTGGAGGCGGAACACGTCGCGCTCGGCATCGGAGCGGCTCCCCGTGGAGACCACCGCCTTGCCCTCGTGGTGGACCTGCAGCATCAGCGTGGTCGCCTCCTCCTTGGAGTACCCGAACAGCTTCTGGAGCACGAACGTCACGTAGCTCATCAGGTTGATCGGATCGTTCCACACGAGCACGACCCATGGCGTGTCGATGTCGACGAGATCGGAGAGGTCGGGCTCGGCGACGTCGATCGGGCTCGGGGCGGACACGATCAGCAGGCTACGCGGGGTTGCTGGCCGTGGCAGCGGTGCTCCGCAGCGGGTCCGGCGTCGCGTCCGGGTCGTCGACGGCAGCGGACAGGCCGAGGTGGAACCAGATCGTCAGCCCGAGCACCGTCGTCGCCCCGGCGATGTGCAGCGCGACCAGCCAGGTCGGGATCCCGAGCTCGTACTGCGCGTAGCCGATCCCTCCCTGGACGACGATCGCGGCGAGCAGGCGCGAGCCCCGTCGGATCACCGCGACGTCGGTGCCTGAGCGCGCGAGGCGGACCAGCAGCACGACGATGCAGATCAGGAAGGCCCACATGTTCACGCTGTGGACACGGGTGACGTCGGGCAGGAACCAACCGAAGCGGGGTGCCCGGGCGTCGCCGGCGTGCGGGCCGGTGCCGGTGACCGCCGGTCCGGTGACCATCAGGCAGCACATCAGGACCAGCGCGACGCGTCCGAGCAGCAGGTCGGCTGTCCCGACGACCGGGCGGCGTGGACCGGGGTCGCTGCCGGCGCGCCACAGCAGGACCACGGCATCTCCGACGAGGAGCATCGACAGCACGAAGTGCCCGGCGACGGCCACGGGGTGCAGGTGGACGAGCACCGTGATGCCGCCGAGCACGATCTGGCCGACGACGCCGGCGACGAGGCCCCAGGACAACCACACCAGGTCCCTTCGGTACGGTCGGCGACGGAGCGACCCCAGGACCGCAGCGATCACAGCGAGCGACACCAGCCCGGTGAACAGCCGGTTGACCTGCTCGATGGTCTGGTTCGGGTTGCCGAACTGCACGAGGCGCTGGTCGGTGCAGTTCGGCCAGTCGCTGCACCCGAGCCCCGAGCCCGAGAGCCGGACGAGCGCCCCGGTCACCACGATCGACGACAGGAGCACCAGGGCGATCGCGACGACCACTCGGTAGGTGCCGGGGCCGACCGTGAAGCGCTCCGCCACCGTGGTGGCCACGGGGTCGCCCGGCGGGCCGGCAGCGACCGTTGAGGAGGGAAGATCGACGTCCACCGGCGGCCAGGCTACGCGTGGGTGGGCTGGCGGGGGGAGTCGACAGCGCCGTAGCGTTGGGCTCCGCATGGCCGCCCCGGCGATCCCCTCCCAGACCCCCGCTGCATCGCTCGGCGCCAAGGTCGCGGCG
>JAFDWA010000670.1 GCA_018268735.1 Actinomycetota bacterium
CCTGTCGACCAAGGACGCCGACGTCGGTCTCGTCGGCTACGAGATGACGCTCCTGGTCGAGCGCTTCGGTTCGGTGCTGACGCCGCACGTGCGCGCCGGGCTCCGCAGCGTCCTGGCCACGAGCTGATCCGAGGGCGGTCAGCACCGACGTGTCCACCTGGGACGATGCCCGAGCGGCGCCTGATGCCGTCACGTCGGTCGGTGACGGCCGCGACGTCGAGGAGCGCCTCGTCCGCCCGTTCGTCATCACCGGTGGTCGCACGCGCCATGCACGGGTGCACCTGCGCGTGGAGGCGCTCGTCGTCGCGACCGGCGCAGCGACGTCGGTCGCGCTGCAGTTCGAGCATGAGCGGATCATCCACATGTGCGACACACCGATCTCGGTGTCGGAGGTGGCCGCCCGCATCGGCATCCCGCTGGGTGTCGCCCAGATCCTCGTCGCCGATCTCGCCGAAGCCGGCCTCCTGCAGATCCACGAGGCACGTCACGCCGCCACGCCCGCACTCCTGTTGAGGATGATCGATGCAGTACGAGCACTCTGACCACGTCACCGGGCGAGCCCCTGTCGGCGCGCCGCAGCCCGTCAAGGTCCTGGTCGCCGGCGGGTTCGGCGTCGGCAAGACCACGCTGGTCGGCGCGATCTCCGAGATCGAACCGTTGACGACCGAGGCGACGATGACCTCCTACTCGGAGTCGGTGGACGACACCTCGAAGGTCGACCGCAAGACGTCGACGACCGTCGCGATGGACTTCGGCCGCATCACGATCGACGAGGAGCTGATCCTCTACCTCTTCGGCACGCCCGGCCAGGAGCGGTTCTGGTTCATGTGGGACGACCTCGTCGACGGCGCACTCGGCGCCGTCGTGCTGATCGACACCCGGCGGATCCAGGACTGCTTCGCCGCCATCGACTTCTTCGAGAGCCGCGGCGTCCCGTTCATCACCGTCGTCAACCAGTTCGACGACGCGGGCTCCTACGCGCTCGAGGAGGTCCGCGACGCGCTCGCGCTTGCGGATCACGTGCCGCTGGTGCGGGCCGACGCGAGGTCCCGGGAGTCGGTGAAGATGGTGCTGATCGCGCTGCTCGAGCACCTCATGCAGCGAGCTGTGGACGAGCAACGGGCCATGCCCCGCGCCTGAGCGGCCGGGGGAGGGGCTGGCAGTCCGAGGAGGAGGTCAGTCCGGG
>JAFDWA010000671.1 GCA_018268735.1 Actinomycetota bacterium
AGCAGCGCAACCCACGTGCACGCGAGCATGCGTCGGAGATCGCCTCGGAGCTCGCCGAGCTCGGTGCCGAGCTCCATCGGGCGATCCTGCGCCGGGAGCTCGGGTCGGATCTGCTTCCCTGAGAGCAGCCCACCGAACGTCAGCCGGGCGCTGACGTAAGCTGCCGAGGTGATCGAGCTCGAGTTGGTCGCGGTGCGGGTGGAGCTGCCGAGCAACACGCCGGTCGTGGTGCTGCGCGAGCGATCCGGTCGGCGGCGACAGCTCTCGATCTTCATCGGGAACCCCGAGGCGACAGCGATCGCGTTCGCACTGGAAGGTGTCGACACGCCCCGCCCGCTGACCCACGACCTCTTCTGCGACGTGCTCGACGAGCTGGAGGTCAACCTCGAGCGCGTGGTGATCACCGAGCTGCGCGACACGACGTACTACGCCACGCTGCAGCTGCGCACCGCTGAGTCGACCGTGGGCGTGTCGGCTCGCCCCTCGGACGCGGTCGCGTTGGCGGTCCGCACCGGCTGCCCGATCTTCGCCGAGGACGATGTCCTCGACGAGGCGGGGTTCGTCGAGGAGACCGTCGAGGAGATCTCCGCCGACGACGTGGTGGAGGAGTTCCGCCACTTCATCGACTCGATCTCTCCTGACGACTTCGCGTCCTGAGCGCCCGCTCCCTCGTCCTGCTGTGGCGGGAGTGCGGTCCACCCGCGGCGACCTTCGTCGACGGTATGGTGAATCACATGACTGTCATGCCCGGTGATCCGACCGACGGGACCAGCTTCAGCGGAAGGGGAGCTGCCGAGATCGTCGGGATCAGCTACCGACAGCTCGACTACTGGGCTCGCACCGATCTCGTGCGCCCATCGGTCACCGATGCGGCCGGGAGCGGCAGCCGTCGTCGCTACTCGTACTCGGACCTCCTCGAGCTCAAGGTCATCAAGTCGCTGCTCGACGCCGGGATCCGCCTCGAGTCGGTCCGCCAGGTCTTCGAGTACGTCCGTGAGCACCTCGGTGAGGACATCAGCTCCGCCAACATCGTGATTTCCGGCAACAGCACCGTGCTGGTCCGATCCGGCGAGGATCTGATCGACGTCGTCCGGCGTGGCCAGGGGGTGCTCAACGTGCTGCCGCTCGCCGGCGTCAAGGACGAGGTCGACGCCCGGATCGTCGAGCTGTTCCCGACCGCGAC
>JAFDWA010000672.1 GCA_018268735.1 Actinomycetota bacterium
GATTCGCTGTCGGCGTGGCCGCCGAGGTGGCCCGGGTCCGCACGCAGGCCGGCGAGGTCGCCGACCAGGTGCAGCAGGTCCTCGCCCACGCCCCGGCAGGAAGTCCGCACCCGCTGCTCGTCACCTGCCCCGACCAGAACGGCCCGTCGGTGCAGCGTGCCCTGGTCGACCGCGGCATCGTCGACCGCGTGGATGTGGTCGCGGCCCCGCGACTCGACGATCCACGGTTCGTGGACTGGGTCGACTACGCCGAGCGGAACGCAGCGATCGACCCCGGCGAGGTCGCCCGCCGCATCGCCGACCGCGAGCAGGGTCGGACGCTGCTGTTCGCCGTCACCGAGGGCTACAAGACCCTCGAGGGCAAGTGCGAGGGGATCCAGGCCGCGCTCACCGTGGCCCGCGGGGCGCCGAAGGTCCTCGTCGCGCCCGACGACCGCAACGAGGACGAGCCGGGCATCCAGCTCCTCGAGTTCCCGTGACCCTCCGCCGAACCGGAGCCGTTGCTCTGCTCGGCTGGGTGTGGGCGCGGATCTGCGTCGCGGCGGGCTTCTGGGTGGCACACCTGCTCACCCCGGATCCGGCGCTCGCGGCCCGGCAGGACTTCCCGTTGCCCAAGGGGCTCCTGTCGTGGGACTCGTTCTTCTACGTGTCGATCGCCCGGGGCGGCTACGACGCCGTCGCTGCCGACGGCAGGCGGTTCTTCCCGCTGTACCCGTTGCTCGGTCGCTGGCTGTCGCCGCTGTTCGGAGGACGCGTCGACGTCGCGCTCGTCGTCATCGGCAACGTCGCAGCCCTCGTCGGCGCGGTGCTGCTCGCCCAGCTCGCACGTGAGGTCCTCGCGTCTCGCTGGGGTGCGGCCGAAGCGGACCGGGTCGGGATGCGAGCCGCGTGGATGATCGCGGTCCTCCCCGCGGCGATCGCGTTCGTGTGGCCCTACACCGAAGGGCTCTCGCTGTGCTTCACCGCCGCGACGCTGCTGCAGCTGCACCGTCGACGGTGGTGGTGGGTGGCGCTGTTCGCGCTGCTCGCCGCGGCGTTGCGCCCGACAGGGCTGCTGCTCGGCGTCCCGATCCTCGTCGAGGTGCTGACCGCTCGTCCCCGCCCCCGACCGGCGCCCGCGCTGGCGGCCCTCGGTGCCGCCCCGGTCGGGCTGCTCGCGTCGGCCGCGGAGATCGGACGG
>JAFDWA010000673.1 GCA_018268735.1 Actinomycetota bacterium
CCGCCACCCCCAAGTGGTGGACGCGCCCCCCAAACGTTGCCGGTCAGGGCACTAGTTCCGGGTCCGCCGACCCGACGAGCACTGGCACATGGACATGACCAAGGTGTGGACCGCACAGCACAGGTGGGTCTTCCTGCATGTCATCGTCGACTGCTTCACCCGCGAGGTCACCGACTGGCGCCTCGACCTCACTACGGACCCGCTCGGTCGAGGTGATCGGCTGTGTCGAGCAGGCGATCACCACCCGGGCCGTCCCTGCCGGGGTGCTCACGTTGGGCACCGACAACGACAGCCAGTTCACCTCGGCGGACTTCCACCGTCACCTCTCGGCGCGTGGGGTGAAGCATCGGCGTGGCGGCTACAGCGACCCCGAGTCCCAGGCGTTCATCGAGTCCTGGTTCGGGCAGTTCAAGAAGCGATGCGCCTGGCGAGCCGAGTGGTAAACCCTCGACCAGGCCAGAAAGGGAGATCATCGACTACATCGACCGCTCCCGGGTGGCTGGTACGACTCCGCCGGTGCCGTCGACATGGATCGTGGGGTGTCGTGCGGTGCGAGCATCAGCAGTCCGGGACGGCCCAGTCGACGAAGTGCGTGTACGGCGTCCTTCCTGGCACGTCTCCGTTCCAGAAGGTGTTGGCCACGGCGTAGAACTCGTCGTTCCAGGGAGCGGTTCGGATCCGGTACCAGTGGCCGGATGGCATCGCCGAGGCGATGGTCGTCGCCGGCTTGACCTTGCAGCTGATGTCGACCCAGGTCATCGGGGGGATGCGAGGGCCGACCCCGGACGCATTGGAGGGGTCGCGGAACGTCGGTGACCCGTGAGACCCGGACTGCTCGCGGTAGACGGGCCGGGGCGGGGTCGTGGGCGTGGGCGGGATGACGATCGTCGTCGGTGCCGGCGCGGCCGGAGCTGTCACGGAGGGTGCTTCCGAGGCTCCAGTGGTCGGCTGGGGAGCGGGGCTGGGTGCGGTCGACGGACCCGCCGAGGGCCCGACAGGTGCAGCCGGTGACGGCGGGGGAGTGGGTGACGGCGGGGGAGTGGGAGCCGGCGCAGGTGCGGGCGGGGGAGTCGGGGCAGCGCCGGGCGCCGGGGGAGATGCGGGGGCGGGGAGATCCTTGAAGTGGATGTACTGGAACGAGGTCGCGGGGACGGTTCGAGTCCCGTAGCGGCCGTCT
>JAFDWA010000674.1 GCA_018268735.1 Actinomycetota bacterium
AGGGCCACTCGCCAACCTCGGGAGCGCAGCACGTCGAATCCGCTGCTGACGTCGAGCTCGTCGCGCACTGCGATCGACGCTGCGAGCACGCCACGAGGCCCGGGGGTCGCCAACTCGGGGAGCCCGAGCAGCCGATCGACTGCGTTGCGGGTGGCGACGGTGCGGTCGTCGACGCCCAGCACCCGCCGTTGCGTCGCTCCGAAGCGTCGGGCGTCGCGGACGGCGCCGTCGTCGGTGCCCGAGGGTGTCGGCATCGACGAGCACGGTAGGGTGGTCGCCATGTTCAGTGGAAACGAATGGCTGATCATCGCGGTGATCGCCCTCGTGTTGTTCGGTGGTTCCCAGCTCCCCAAGTTCGCCCGCAACATCGGCGAGGCGCAGAAGGAGTTCAAGAAGGGGATGGCCGACCCAGCAGGGGACGCCGCCCCGACGGCTGACGAGAAGAAGCCAGCCTGAGTCCCTGGTTCGTGGATGTGCGGCTCGCTCGTCCGGGCGAGCACCACGTCAGCGCGCGCGTGCGGGACGTCCCGTGGGCGTCGCTGTGCGCGACAGCGGTGTCCTGGAGAGAGCGGTGACCTGGAGGCAGCGGTGACCTGGAGGCAGCGCTCAGCCGACGCCGACCGGTCGACGCGTCGACCTCGACTTGAGGATGCGACGACGCTCACGTTCGCTGGTCCCTCCCCACACCCCGTGGTCGATGCGGTTGTCGAGCGCGTACTCGAGGCACAGGGACTTGACAGGGCAGTCGGCGCAGACCCGCTTGGCGACCTCGACGCCCACTCCGTCGGAGGGGAAGAAGAGGCTCGGGGGCTTGTCGGCGCAGTTCCCCTGCGCCATCCAATCGGTGTCGAGTACCGGATCCATACGAGGAGTCTGACGCCTCCGGCAGCGCTTTTGTTCCGTCATCCGCAAACCGCTGAAAGCCTGCTCAGAGCACGGGGTGACCGCTCCGACCCTCGACATGCAGCCATCGGTGCTCGGACCCCTGGCTCCGGGACATGAACACGCCGTCCTCGCCCGACGACAGCGGCGGTGTCGACGACGACCGTGTCGTCGTGCCGCCGGTGCTGCCCGGCGTGACCCCGCCGACCGGGCCGCCGGTCGAGCCGCCGACGCAGTCCTGGCGCCCCACGGCGTGCACGCCACCGACTCCAGGCGCCTTCACGGTCCGCCATG
>JAFDWA010000675.1 GCA_018268735.1 Actinomycetota bacterium
TGTGGTGGCGCAGCGGTGAGCGGAGCTCGTGTGGTGGCGCAGCGGTGAGCGGAGCCTGTGGCAGGGTGCAGCGATGATGTTCGGACTCCTGCGCCGCATGGACGTCGCCATCAGGCACCGCGTGACGCTGGCCAACCTGTCGGAGCGGTGGGTCGAGCTCCACGGCGATCGACCGATGGTGATCGAGGAGGGTGTCGTCGAGGACCGCCGGACCTCGGCGTCGGGCGCCGGCGGCGCGACGTCACGTGCTCGGCGCCGTGCCCGTGACGGGTTCGATCCGTCGGCTCCCGGGGCGGTCCGTGAGCTGACGTACCGCCAGGCGGCCGAGCGCGTCGCCCGATGGTCGAGCGCCATCGCTGCGCGCACTGCGCCCGGTGACGCGGTCGTGGTGGCGACCACCAACGGGATCGACCAGTTCCTCCTGTGCCTGGCAGCGAGCCGGGTCGGTCGGATCCCGGCGCCGGTGAACCCGCAGATGCGTCCGGCGGAGGTCGATCACGTGATCGCTGACAGCAGCGCGTCGCTCGTGATCCGCGGTGCGGTGGAGCTCGAGTCGGGGCCGGGGTCACGGTCGACGTCGGTCCCGCCGGCGACGTCGGCGCCTGACGACGTGGCGGCGTTGTTCTACACGTCGGGGACGACGGGGTCGCCCAAGGGGGTGGAGTTGACCCATCGCGGGCTGATCGGCGGGCTCGCCCCGATGGCGGCGTACCCGGCGTGGTTGCGTGACGACGAGCTCGTGTTGAGCCTGCCGGTGGCGCACATCATGGGGTTCATCTCGGTGTTGGGCCCGACGCTGGCCGGTGTGCCGATGTACTTCGTCCGTCACTTCAACGCGACCCGTGTCCTCGACGTGATCGAGGAGCGTCGTTCGTCGCTGTTCATGGGGGTGCCGGCGACGTACCGGCTTCTGGAGGAGGCGGGTGCAGTGCATCGCGACCTCAGCTGCGTCCGCATCTGGATGACCGGTGCCGACGTGATGCCCGCCGCGCTGGCGCGTCGCTTCAAGTCCTATGGCGCGACGGCGTGCCTGCCCGTCATCGGTCCGGTCGGCGACGCTGCGTTCTTCGAGGGCTACGGGATGGTCGAGTCGGCTGGTGGGGTGGTGGCGAAGGTGTCGCCGCCGTTCGTGCCGGTCGGGCTCGGTGACTCGCTGGGCGTCCCGCTGCCGGGCTG
>JAFDWA010000676.1 GCA_018268735.1 Actinomycetota bacterium
GAGACATGGTCCTCGCTGATGCGTGACATCGACCTGGGGAAACGTCGGATCATCGTCCCCGACGAGTTCCTCGAGCGACGCGGCCGCGGTCAAGGCGCGACGTTCGACGGTGACCGTGAAGTGTTCAGCCCGCTTTCGATCGATCCTCAGACACGAGACAGGACGAGCATCGAAGTCGTGGACTTCGCGATCCGGGCAGGCGATCACCTTGAATCGGCCCGGTCGCTGTTCGCTGAGCTTGTTCACGGAGCCGGCTACTCGTCGTCATCGGTGGGGGACGACAGCGACGGCGCGGTCAAGACCGCAACCGAGGTCGACAGTCAAGACAGCTTGAGTGATCGGACGACGACGAAGAAGCGGCGCTACTGGACACCTGCCCTGCAGTCGGTGCTCGGTTCGATGCTGCGCCTGGATCGCGGTGTGTTCCGCACGGCGATCACACCTGGTGTGCCGGTGATCGAATGGCCGACACTGGACCAGTCGTCGAGGACTGCGGAGACGTTGAACCTGTTGACGATGTCACAGTCGGCGTCTGTTCAGACCAGGGTTCGGATGTTGCATCCGCAGTGGACTGACGATCAGATCGCCGCCGAAGCGGACACGATCAAGGCGGAGCAGGGCCTCGATGTGCAGGTCACGGATCCGACCGGTGGGTTCGCGTGAAGGCCCGGAAGATACGCGCTCAGGGTGACGGGTCGGTACACACGGTGAAGATGGTCATGTCGTCGCGGTGCGGGAAGAACGGGTACTCGTCTCGGAAACTCGCCCTGCATGCCGCGGCGATGGCACGGAAGATCGCCGGTGAGAACGTCCACGTCTACAAGTGCGGTCCGTGTCACTGCTGGCACATCGGCCACCCACCCGGCCTGCCCCGGACACTCGCCAACTGACCGGTGCCGGACATCGACCCGGACCTGCCGCTACGCCTCGCGAAGACAATCGCGGACATCTACGGCGACGCAGCCACCCAACTCCTCCAAGCAGTCGCCCGCCGCCTCGCCCGTGGGATCGACGAACCCGGATGGGCTGAGTCGAAGATGGCCGAGCTCGTCGGCCTTCGCGACGAAGCGAGAGCCGTTGTCGACCGGCTCACCGTCCTCGGCTCCGACGCTGTCCGCGAAGCGCTCACCGCCGCAACGGACAAGGGTGCTACCGCAGCCGCGACCGAACTCGCT
>JAFDWA010000677.1 GCA_018268735.1 Actinomycetota bacterium
TGCAGCGTCGAACGCAGGCAGGAAGCCAGGAAGGATCACGCCCCCGGCGCGGTTGGCTGCGAAGCCGACACCGGGTTCCGAAGCGGCCTCCATCAACGCCGCAGCCGAGGTCTTGGTCCACCGCACCCGGTACCCGTGGGACCCCACGATCTCCGCCGCTGCACGGGGGGCCGTGACCGGGAGCGCGATGGAGTCGCCGAGCAGCCGGTCGCACACGAGGTCGAGGAAGCAGAACAGCAGCTCCTCGTCGGAGAGCACCGTTCCGGCGTCGTCGATCAACGTGAGCTGCTCGCCGGACGGGTCGAGCACCGCACCGAGGTCGGCGCCCGAGGCCCGCACCAGTGCCCCGACCTCGCGTGCGTGCACGTCGCGGTCGTAGTCGACGACGCCGCTCGTCGAGGCGAACGGGTTCACCGCGAGCACCTCGGCCCGGAGCTTCGACAGCACGTTGGGCATCGCGAAGCTCGTCGAGCCGTACGCGTAGTCGATGACGACCTTGAAGTGGCGGTCGGCGACCGCCTTGACGTCGATCGTCTGCTCCAGCGCGACGGCGTACTGCTCCAACGCCCTCGGAACGAGGTCGATGTCGCCGATGTCGGCCGGGCGCACCCGACGGAAGTCCTCTCGCCCGAAGAGCCGCTCGATCTTCCGCTGGGCCTCCTCGTCGATGTCGGTGCCGTCGGTGTCGAAGAACCGGATGAGCACCGCATCGGGGTCATCGGGACTGATGCGCAACGACACCGCCCCGTTGACCGACACCCCGCGGCAGTGGAACCTCGTCAGCGGGACGCTCGCGACCTCGAGGTCCATCACGTTGACGCCCGCAGCGTTGAGCCCCGACATCATCGCCCGCTTCAACATGCGTGCGGAGCGGCTCGAGTCACGTGACACGACCACGGTGGCGTCGCGCTTCAACGTCGTCGCGTACGCGAGCGCGACCTTCGTGGCGAGCTCGGGGGTGATGTCGACGTTCGCGAGGCCGCTCACGCCGCCACGCCCGAACAGGCTCCTCGCCCCGCGTGACTCCCAGATCAGCGAGGAGTTCACGACGGCCCCGCCCTCGACGGTCTTGAACGGGTACACCTTGACGTCCGGGGAGATGACGGCGTCCTCGCCGACGAACACCTCGTCGCCGAGCACCGCGCCCTCCTCGCAGCGGACGTTGCG
>JAFDWA010000678.1 GCA_018268735.1 Actinomycetota bacterium
GGTTCATGCAGCGCCACGGCGACTTCTTCCCCGAGAACCCCGAGACGCTCGACGAGCTGCTCGCGATCATGGCGGCTCGGATGCAGGCCATGCAGGCGCTCATGAACTCGATGACCCCTGAGCAGCGGGCGCAGCTGCAGGAGCTGTCGGATCAGCTGCTCGAGGACATGGACCTGCGCTGGCAGATGGATCAGCTCGGCCAGAACCTCCGCGACACCTTCCCCGACATGGACTGGGACGCCGCGTACGAGTTCCGTGGCAACGACCCGCTCGACATGGCCCAGGCGTCGTCGGTGCTCGGGCAGCTCGGCGGGCTCGACCAGCTCGAGCAGATGATCCGTGGCGGATCGGATCCGGGAGCGCTCCGCGACGTCGACCTCGACCGGGTCCGTGAGCTGCTCGGCGACCAGGCCGCCGCAAGCCTCGAACGCATGAGCGAGATCACTCGGATGCTCACCGATGCCGGTCTCGTCGAGCAACGCGAGGGCCGACTGGAGCTGACCCCGAAGGGCATGCGCCGCCTCGGGCAGAACGCGCTCGCCGAGCTCTTCCGCAAGCTCGACCGCGACCAGCTCGGCCGCCACGAGCTCGAACGATCCGGCGTCGGCCACGAGCGCACCTACCAGACGAAGCCGTACGAGTGGGGCGATCCGTTCAACCTCGACATCGGCAAGACGATCCGCAACGCGATCGTCCGCGGCGAGTCAGCCCCGGTGCGGCTTCGGCCGGAGGACTTCGAGATCGAGCAGACCGAGCACGTCGTGCGGTCCTCGACGGTGCTGATGCTGGACCTGTCGCTGTCGATGCCGATGCGGGACAACTTCCTGCCGGCGAAGAAGGTCGCGATGGCGTTGCACTCGCTGATCTCGATGCAGTACCCGCGGGACTACCTCGGCATCGTCGGCTTCTCCGAGGTCGCTCGCGTCCTCACGGCCGAGCAGCTCCCCGAGGTGAGCTGGGACTTCGTGTACGGCACGAACATGCAGCACGGGTTCCAGCTCGCCCGCCAGCTGCTCGCGCGCCAGCACGGCACCAAGCAGATCATCATGATCACCGACGGGGAGCCGACCGCTCACATCAACCGCTTCGGTGAGCCCGAGTTCCACTACCCACCCGTCCGCGAGACCGTCGACGCGACGCTGCTCGAGGTGGCGCGCTGCACCCG
>JAFDWA010000679.1 GCA_018268735.1 Actinomycetota bacterium
CCTGCCGATGTGCGCCACGTGGCGCTCGCCTGACGGGGACCGCGCGCTCGACGCCGAGACGGTCAGGGCGTTGGAGGACCACGTGGACCGGCTCGCGCGACGGGGCCTGCGCGTCCTCGCGGTCGCCGGGTGCCGACCGCCTGCGCGCTTCGGCCTGTCCGACGGCGGTGACCTGCCACCGCTCACGCTCACCGGGTTCATCGGGTTGGCCGACACCGTGCGTCCGACGGCTCAGGCCGCGCTCGAGACCCTTTCGACCGCCGGTGTCCGCACGGCGATGGTCACCGGCGACCATCCCAGCACCGCGGGAGCGATCGCAGCGGATCTCGGGATGCTGAACGGCGGCCGGATCCTGACCGGCGTCGAGCTCGACGAGCTCGACGACGAGGAGCTCGACGAGGTGATCGGCGAGATCCCGGTGTTCGCCCGGGTGACCCCGCACCAGAAGGTGCGCATCGTGTCGTCGTACCGGCGCGCGGGTCGGACGGTGGCGATGACGGGCGATGGTGCCAACGACGCGGCTGCGATCCGTCTTGCTGATGTCGGCATCGCGCTCGGCGGTCGAGGGACCGCGGCTGCGCGCAGCAACGCCGACCTGGTGGTGCTCGACGACCGGATCGAGACCATCGTCGACGCGGTGGTCGAGGGTCGCGCCATGTGGGAGTCGGTGCGTGACGCGGTCGCGATCCTCGTCGGCGGCAACCTCGGCGAGATCGGCTTCACGCTCGCCGGTACGGCGCTCGGCGGCTCCGCACCGTTGAACGCCCGCCAGCTCCTGTTGGTCAACCTGCTGACCGACATGGCACCGGCGTTGGCGATCGCGCTGCACGAGCCGCGGGACCGCTCCCCCGAGGCGCTGCTGCACGCCGGCCCGGACGCCTCCCTCGGCGGGCCGCTCGTCGGGGACATCGTCGTGCGGGCCGGAACCACCGCAGCGGGTGCAACCGGAGCGTGGATGGCAGCCCGGGTGACGGGCACCCCGACCCGTGCCCGAACCGTCGGTCTCGTGGCGCTCGTCGGCACGCAGCTCGGTCAGACCCTCGTGGCGGGCGGTCCGAGTCCCATGGTGATCGGTGCCACCGCCGTGAGCGTCGGAGCCCTCGTCGCCGTCGTGCAGACCCCGGGGCTCAGCCAGTTCTTCGGTTGCCGGCCGCTCGGTCCGGTC
>JAFDWA010000067.1 GCA_018268735.1 Actinomycetota bacterium
CGGAGCGTCGGATCCTCGATCCTCCCGTTGCTCCGGGCGAGGTCCTGGAGCAGCTTCGGCATCGAACCCAACATCCCGATGGCGCCGCCACCGCCCTTGCGGGTACCACCGGGCTTGGGTGCGAAGTCGCCGGCGCGGGCACCGAGCTGGTCCGCCACGCTGCCGGGCGAGACGAGCGACGCCGCGCCGGACCCGCCACCGGAGCCGAGGCCGGCGCGCTCGTTCACGAGCGTCGTGTTCGTGACCGCCCAGCCGTTGTTGCGATCTCCGATGATCGCATCGACGCCGACCCGGGCGTCGGTGAGGAACACCTCGTTGAACATCGCGTGCCCGGTCATCTCGCGGAGGCCCCGGACCTCCACGCCGGGCTGGTGCATCTCGAACGCGAACCACGTGATCCCCTGGTGCTTGGGCACGTCCGGATCCGTTCGGGCGATGAGCATGCCCATGTCGGCGGTGTGGCCGAGCGAGGTCCAGACCTTCTGGCCGTTCACGACGAACTCGTCGCCGTCGGGCACCGCCCGCGTCGTCAGCCCGGCGAGGTCCGATCCTGCTCCGGGCTCGCTGAACAGCTGGCACCACGCGTCGACACCGGTCACGATCCGCCGCACGTAGCGGTCGATCTGCGGCTGCGTGCCGTGCGTGGCGATCGTCGGCGCGGCGAGCAGCAGCCCGAGGCCGCCGGGCGCGCCCAACGCCCCGTGCTCGGCGATGGCGGCCTGCACCCTCACGCTGTCGTTGCGGCTGAGTCCCCTGCCGTAGGCGTTGGCCGGAAGCCCCGGCGCCGCCCAACCCGACAGCCCGAGCCGCTCCCACCACTCCCCCACGGTCAGGTCGGGGTCCCAGTTGTCAGCAAGCCACGATCGGAGCTCGATCAGCAGCTCGTCGTCGACGGCGGACCCCTGTGGAGGGTCCTCAGCGGTTGCAGCGTCGGTGGACGTGGTGTCGGTCATGGTCTGCTCCAGGGGTGCGGCCCGTCCGGCTCCTCGACGGGACGGTCAGCGTCCGCAGAGCATGTCACGGCTGGGACCTCCCTGTTGACCGACCGGTCAAGTTCACGCCGTGCGGTTCGGGGCGACCACGGCATGCCGGTAGGTTCCGGTCGTCCACCATCCCGACCGGGACTCGAACCAGGGAGCCGACGCATGGAGACCAGAGCCGCCATCCTGTGGGAGCAGAACGCCCCGTGGAGCGTCGAGACCATCACGCTCGATCCGCCGAAGGCCGGGGAGGTCCTCGTCGAGATGGTCGCCTCGGGGATGTGCCACTCCGACGACCACGCCCGGACCGGCGACCTCCCCGCGATCCAGCCGTTGATCGGGGGCCACGAGGGCGCCGGCGTGGTGATGGAGGTCGGAGCAGGGGTCACGAAGGTGGCCCCGGGCGACCACGTGGTGTTCAGCTTCGTGCCGGCCTGCGGACACTGCCCCAGCTGCGCCGACGGTCACTCCAACCTCTGCGACAACGGCGCCGCGCTCCTCGTCGGAGCGCAGCTCGACGGCACCACCCGCCACCACGCCTCGGACGGGACCGACCTGTGGACGATGGTGTGCCTCGGCACGTTCGGCGAGCACACCGTCGTGAACGAGATGAGCTGCGTCAAGATCGACGACGACATCCCACTGGAGCTCGCGTGCCTCGTCGGCTGCGGCGTGACCACCGGCTGGGGATCGTCGGTGTACGCAGCCGAGGTCCGGCCCGGTGACAACGTCGCCGTCATCGGCGTGGGCGGCATCGGCGCAGCAGCGGTGCAGGGCGCCCGCATCGCCGGCGCCCGCAACATCGTGGCGATCGACCCCGTCGAGCTCAAGCGGGAGCACGCGCTGAGCTTCGGCGCCACGCACACGGCGCCCAGCATCGGTGCGGCCCACGAGCTCATCCAGGAGATCACCTGGGGTCGCGGCTGCGACAAGGTCATCTGCGCTGTCGGCGTCGGCCACGGCGCCCAGATCGGCCCGATCATGTCGCTGTGCGCGAAGCGCGGACGGGTGGTGGTCACGAACATCCACCCTGCGGACGAGTCCAGCATCGACATCTCGCTCTGCGACCTGACGCTGATGGAGAAGCAGCTCGTCGGGACGATCTTCGGCTCGGCCAACCCCCACTCCGACATCCCCCGCCTCATGCACCTGTACCGATCCGGACAGCTCGACCTGGCCGGGATGGTGACCCGCGAGTACCCGCTCGAGGAGATCAACCAGGGCTTCGCCGACATGCTGGAGGGCCGCAACATCCGGGGCGTGCTCCGCTACCGCTGAGCGGGCCGGAGCACGAAGCGATCCTGCACGTCCGTGGCTCGAGGCGATCACACCGGCCGACGAGGTGCTCGTCGATCCACCGGTTCACGTCGGCGACGGCTCGCTGAGCTCCTCGGCTCCGACGGTCGGTCGGTCGGCCAGACCCTCGGTGCGCTCGGGCTGAACTCGGTGACGAGCTTCGTCGCCGGGGTGATGCTCGTCGCGCTGGTCCCGACCTTCCGTCGAATCCCGGGCCTGCTGGTGCTCACGACGCCGGCGATCGGTCTGTCGGGCAACGTGTTCACGACGCTCGGCAACCGGCTGAGCACCTCCATCCACCTCGGCACCTTCCGGCCCGGGCTGAGGGTGCACGGGGTCATGGGCGGCAACCTGCTGGCGTCGAGCACCCTCATCGTGACCATGTCGATCCTGCTCGCCGTCGGTGCCCGCCTGCTCGCCGCCGTCACCAACGTCGAGACCATCGCTCTGCCGCGTCTCATCGCGATCGCGGTCGTCGGCGGACTGATCGGCGCCGTGCCCAACGCGCTGCTGACGTTGGTCATGGCGCTGGGCGCTGCCCGGTGGGGATGGGATCTCGACAGCCTCGTCGCTCCGGTGGTCAGCACGTTCTGCGACGTGTTGACCATCCCTGCCCTTTGGATCACCGCCGTCGTGCTCGAGGGCCTCGGCATCGGCGACGTCGTGGGGATCGTCGTCGTCGCTGCGGGCGTGGTCCTCCTGGTCGCCTCCCTTCGACGGGCGGGGCCCGATGTGGGTCGGATCGTCTCGGAGTCCGTGCCGATCCTCCTCGTCGCGCTGCTCCTCGACACGCTCGGCGGGCTCGTCCTCCAGGGCCGGCTGAACGCGCTGGCGGCGCTGCCGGCCGTCTTCGTCCTCGTCCCGGCGTTCGTGTCGAGCGCCGGTGCACTCGGCGGCATCCTGTGCGGTCGAACCGCGTCCGCGTTGCACCTCGGCAACCTCGAACCCAGCGCCTGGCCCAGTCGAGGTGCCCGCGACGACGTGCGCTTCCTCGTGCTGCTCGCGGCCCCCGTGTTCCTCGTCAACGGCCTCGGAGCGGTGGCCTTCACGCCGTTGTCCGGTTCGAGCACCGATCCCGGATGGATGTGGACCGTCGCCGTGTCGCTCTTGGCCGGGGCGGTCACCATGGTCGCCGTCGTGGCGTTGAGCTGGTGGTCGACGATCGGCGCCTGGCGCATCGACGTCGACCCGGACTCGGCAGGCGTCCCGATCATGAGCGCCGCGATCGACGTGATCGGGGCCGCCACGATCGTCACCGTCACCGCCGCGCTCAACCTCCACTGACTGCGAGGATCACTCCGGCGGTCTCCGGACGCAGGGGGACGGGCTGCTCAGTCGGTCCGCGCCGCGTTCGCGAACAAGGTGCAGTAGTCGAGGAACACCAGCCGGGCGATCCCCGTGCGGCCCGCCCGGTGCTTCGCGACGATCACCTCGGCCATGTCCTTGTCCGTCGTGTCGGGGTGGTACACCTCGTCGCGGTACAGGAACATCACCACGTCGGCGTCCTGCTCGATCGAGTTGTGCGCGATCACGCCGTCGGCGACGAAGTTGTGGGTGCCGACCACGGTCGCATCGAACACGGCCTGCTCACCGATCGACTCGATCCGCACCACCTCGTCCCAGAACACGTCCGAGGAGGCGATCGCGGCGAGCTCCTTGCTGTCGGTCGCCTCGGCGATCCGAGCGAGGCGCTCGCGGCTGGTGGCCCGCGGCCTCGACGCCGTCCCCAGCAGGTAGCCGCCGCAGTACGACTCATCGAGCGCTGCGGCCAGATCACGTTGGCTCATGTCCATGCGGGCGAGCTCCGCGACCACGACGTCACGGACCTCGCACGGGACGGTGTCCACGTTCGGGTTCGCCGTCACGCGGTCGAGCGCGACGAGCGCGTCGGACACCGCAGCGCCTCGCTCACCGGCGATGCCGATGTCGCTCAGGAAGCGTCGTTGCTGCTCGACGCCGTGGATCCACACGCGCCATCGCGGGCGGTTGGCCCCGACGTCGGTGATCCTCGACAGGATGCCGAAGCGCCCGAGCAGTCGCTGCACGTCGTCGACGAGGCGACGTGAGCTGCTCGTCGCCATGAGGCGGACGAGCGAGCGCCCACGGAGCTCTCCGAGCCCGAGGAACCCGATCCGACCGAACAGCTCCGACAGGAACGCCGCGACGAACGCGTCCGATCCCCCGTCGACCTCGACCGGCACCGCACGCTGGTGCACCGCGAGCTCGGCGTGGTGCGCCGCGTCCTCCACCGCGAGCGGGGCGATGCGCTCGGGTGGACCGAACCGGCGTGGCACCGCGATGCGGCTCCCGGCTTCGAGCTCGTCGAGGCGCCGCCACCCCACGACGGTGCGGAACGGGTGGTTCGCTGTGGCCTCGACGGTTCGGCCGGATGCGAGCTCCATCCGGTAGGTGGGCTTGGTCCCGCTCGGAAAGGCGTGGGTCAGCGTCGCCGGCACCATCCGCCAGTCCTCGCCGAGGCTCCACACCGGCACATCGCGCTCGCCGGTCTCGACGAGCTCGCCGAGCGTCACCTCCCGGTTGTCGTCCGCTCGCAGCAGGCGCGTGCCCGCGGTGAGGCACCCGGACTCGCGCAGGTCCGCGAGCATCGGGCGCTTGTCGGCTCGGAGCTCGAGCTGGCGGGACAGCTGCGACAACGCCATGACCGGACAGCCGAGCTCGCGCGCGAGCACCTTGAGGCCCCTGCTGATCTCCGCGACCTCGACCTGGCGGCTCTCGGCGGAGTTCCGACCCTGCATCAGCTGCAGGTAGTCGACGACGATCAGACCGAGCTTGGTGTCGAGGCGGTCCTGCAGCCGCCGAGCCTTCGAGCGGATCTCCATCAGGGTGAGCGCCGGGTTGTCGTCGATCCAGAGCTTGCCCTCGCCCAGTCGCCCCATCGCCTTGGTGATCTTCGACCAGTCCGCGTCCGTGAGCCGCCCCGTGCGGATCTTGCCGGAGTCGACGCGCGCTTCCGCAGCGATGAGACGCTGGGTCAGCTCGAGGTGGCCCATCTCCAACGAGAAGAACAGCACCGGCAGCTGCTCCCGGACCGCTGCGTGCGCCGCGATGCCGAGAGCGAAGGCCGTCTTGCCCATCGCCGGCCTCGCACCGACGACGAGCAGGGCGCCGGGTTGCAGGCCGGCGAGCATGTGGTCGAGGTCGGTGTAGCCCGACGGCGTCCCTGTGATGGCATCGCCGCGCTCGTAGAGCATCTCGAGCTGCTCGAGGCTCCGGTCGAGCAGGGGTGACAGCTCCGAGAGCGTGTCCGCCGTGCGGCGCTGCGCGACGCCGAACACGAGGCTCTCCGCGGTGTCGATGGTCTTCTCGATGTCGTCGAGCGGCTGGTAGCCGAGCTCGGCCACCTCGTTCGCCGTGAAGATCAGCCGACGGAGCAGCGCCTTCTCCTCGACGATGCGGGCGTAGTGCTCTGCGTTGGTGATCGCCGGGGTTCGTGCCTGCAGCGACACGAGCGTGGCGGGCCCGCCGATCGCCTCGAGGACACCCGCGGTGTCGAGCTCATCGGCCACGGTGACCGGATCGACCCCCTGGCCCGCACCGTAGAGGGCCTGGATCGCCGCGAAGACGTGTCGATGCGCCGGCTTGTAGAAGTCGTCCTCGCTGACGATGTCCGCCACGGCGGAGATCGCCTGCTCGGACAGGAGCATGGCACCGAGGAGCGACTGCTCGGCGTCGATGCTGTGGGGTGGGATCCGGGCGCGCACCAGCGGATCATCGGAGCTCTGGAGCACGTCGGACATCGACGGTCATCCTCGGGGATCGACCCTGTGGGCATCCAGAGGACGATCGGGTTGATTCCGGGGATCCAGCTGTGGACGAGCGGTGGAGGACGGTGCCGTCGTCCACCGCTGTCCACAGGTCCGCAGAGGGCGCCGCGCGTCGGTCATGGATCGGACCCTAACGAGGCCCTCCGACAGCGGCCCTCCTGTCCGGGTCGAGCCAGGCTCGTCGCCAGCGGTCGCCGGAGTGACGTGCCAGCGACCGCTCCGCTGGGCCGCACGGGGTGCAGCAGGCCCGCACCCGGAACGCTCAGCGGGTTCAGCCCGCAACGACCTCGATGGTGATGGGGAACTGCACGTCGGCGTGCAGTCGAGCGACCACGTGGTGGGTTCCCAGCTCCTTGATGTGCTCGTCGAGGTGGAGATCCCGACGATCGAGCTCGATGCCCGTCTGCTCCGCCACGGCCTCGGCGACCTCGGTCGTCGTCACCGAACCGAACAGCCGTCCACCGGAGCCGACCCTTGCGGGGATCTCGATCGTCCGGGCGACGAGCACCTTCGCGATCTCTTCGGCACCCTCCCGGTCCTTGGCGTCCTTCAGGTCGCGCGCCCGGCGCATGGCCTGGGCCTGGGCCGTTGCGCCGTCGGTCGCCGGAAGGGCGAGGGACCGCGGTGCGAGGAAGTTGCGTGCGTAGCCCTTCGAGACCTCGACGATGTCGCCGCGCTTGCCGAGACCGGAGACGTCTGCACGCAGGATCACCCTGACCGCGCTCACGAGTCGCTCCCCTCGGCAACGCCCACGGGCTCCGCTGCGCTCTCCTCGATCGCCTCGAACTCGGACGCCGGCGGGGCCTCGTCGCCGGCGGGGCGCTCCTGGCGGTCGGGACGCTCACCACGGGGACGACGCTCGTCGCCGTCGCGGTCCCGGCGTCCCCGTTGGGTGGTCACGCGGTTCGTGTAGGGCAACAGGGCCATCTCGCGTGCGTTCTTGATGGCCTTGGCCACCTCGCGCTGCTGCTTGGTGTCGTTGCCCGTCACGCGACGGGCCCGGATCTTGGCCCGGTCGGACATGAAGCGACGCAGGAGGTTGGCGTCCTTCCAGTCGATGTAGTCGACCTGCTCGGTGTTGAGGATGGACACCTTCTTCTTGACGCGGCGGCCCGTGTCCTTGGGCTTGCCTCTCTTCTGCTGTGGCTTCGCCATCAGAACGGCTCCTCGTTGCTGTCGTATCCACCTGTGGGCGGCTCGGTGGGCATCGGCGCGGCATCGAACCCGCCACCTCCGCCCTCGCGGCGCTCGGTCTTCTGGACCTGGGCGGTCGCCCAGCGGAGGCTCGGTCCCACCTCGTCGGCGAGCACCTCCACCTTGGAACGCTTCTCGCCGTTGTCGGTCTCCCAGCTGCGCTGCTGCAACCTGCCCGACACCATGACGCGGGTCCCCTTGGTCAGCGACTCGCTGACGTTCTCTGCCAGGTCGCG
>JAFDWA010000680.1 GCA_018268735.1 Actinomycetota bacterium
ACCGAGGACTCGCATCAGCTCCGGGCCACGTTCGGCAGGACCTACTCGGCGGTGGTCGGCAACCCGCCGTATATCGTGCCGAAGGACCCGAAGGCGAACGCTGCGTATCGCCGTGACTACACGTCGTGTCACCGCCAGTACTCGCTGGGTGTGCCATTCACCGAGCTGTTCTTCACGCTCGCCGATCGACCCGACCCCACGACCGGCACCGCGGCAGGCCAGGTCGGGATGATCACCGCCAACTCGTTCATGAAGCGCGAGTTCGGCAAGAAGCTGATCGAGCAACTCATCCCCAGATGGGACCTGACCCACGTGGTCGACACGTCCGGTGCGTACATCCCCGGTCATGGCACGCCGACGGTAATCTTGTTCGGCCGCAACCAAACACCGGTGGCCGACACCATCCGGTCGGTCATGGGCATCCGTGGCGAACCGTCGACCCCGGCCGACCCGACCAAGGGTCTGGTGTGGTCGGCGATCATCGCCCAGATCGACGAGCCCGGCAGCGAGTCTGACTACGTCAGCGTCGCCGACACCGAGCGGTCCCGGTTCGCGTCACACCCCTGGAGCATCGGCGGCGGCGGGGCAGCGGAGTTGAAAGAGCAGTTGGACACGGGCTCCACAGCCATGCAGGTACTGATCGAACCGCCGATCGGCCGAGCAGTACGAATTGGTAGCGACGAGTTGTTCGAGATCGACCGCGCGACCCGCATGCGACAGCAGATCGCGGATGTCCAAGTCAGGAACTACCTCGTTGGGGAGCGTGTCCGCGACTGGATCGCCTCACCTTCAGTTGAAGCCATCTACCCGTACGGCCCCCTGTTCAGTGTTCAGGAATTCGAGCAGTTGCGTTGGTCATGGCGCACGACGCTTCGCGAGCGCCGAACTTTCCAAGGAGTGATGGCCGACGCCGGTCTCAGTTGGTGGGACTACATGCAGCACACCCCATCAGCGTACGAGTCGAGCCTGTCAATCACCTTTTCAAATGTGGCCACTCACAATCAGTTCGCGCTCGATCGCGGAGGATGTCCCGTTCGCTGTTGAAGTCGCCGCGGGTGGTGGTCCCGGTGTTCATGCGGCGAGGTCTTCGTTGGGGTCAGTCTCGCATGGTGGTGTGACACTCTCGGCGTGACGGGCGAGAGCGGTGACGATGTAGGG
>JAFDWA010000681.1 GCA_018268735.1 Actinomycetota bacterium
CCGCTTGTCGCGCTCGATCCGGTAACGCTCCCGCAGGACGTCGTGATCGGGGGTGGGCATGGACGGACCGTACCCGCGCCGGGGCGCGGGTGGTCGCTGGGCGTGGGTTGGTCCGGTGTCGGTCCCGCGCTCAGGCGGGTGCGGGTTTGGATTGTCCGGGTGGCTGGTCCTGTCGGGGTGGCTGGTCCTGTCGGGGTGGCCGGTCGTGGTGGGTGGGGAGTCGGGCGCCGTCGGGGGTGGTGATGGTGAAGAAGCTGGTCTGATCGCCGTCAGCGCCGTCTCGTGAGGCTCCGTCGGTCTGGGGGTTGGGGGTCATGTGCCATCCGGTGCGGTGGATGACGCCGTGGTGGTGACGGCACAGCAACGCGAGGTTGTCGATGGTGGTCGGGCCGCCGTCGGTGTGGCGGGTGACGTGGTGGGCGTCGCACCACGACGCGGGTCGGTCACATCCGGGGAAGACGCAGTGTCCGTCGCGGACGGCGAGCGCCCGGCGTTGCTGGGTGCTGGCGTGGCGTTCGTCGCGTCGACAGGCGACGGGGTGACCGTCCGCGGCGATGAGGATCCAGGTGTAGGTGGGGTCACAGGTGAGCATCTCCCACTCGCGGCTCGAGTGCCGGAGCCGGGCACCGGTCAGGTCCATCGCCCGCCTCGACCAGTCGACAGGCCCGTCGTGACGCGGTCCGGGCAGGAGGGTGCCGTCGTGGAACAAGTCGGCGACGGTGTCGGCGTCGACGTCGATGACGAGCGTGATGTCCGCCGCGGGACCCGTGCGCGTGCCGGTGTCGGTCGCGCCAGCGCCGCGTTCGACCAGGCTGACGAACGCTCGGGCCAGCAGCTCCGAGCGGGCCGGCACCTCGAGTAGCGGGCACTGCTCGTGGTCGCGGACGGCTTGGAGGTGGAGGCGGTCGGCTTCGGCTTCGAGACGTTCGGCGAAGCCGACCGCGGTGGGTCCGTACAGGTCGACGGTCGCGGTGATCGAGTCGCCGTTGCGGGTGATCCCGGCGTGGTCGCGGGGTCGGGGTGGTTCGGCTCCGTCGCCATCGGCGTAGGAGCCGATCTGAGCGACGTCACGGGCGAACGCGGTCCACGTGGATCTGGCTGCGGCGAGGTCGACGAGCTCGTCCTGGATGGCGGCGAGGGTGTCGCGGGTGCGG